>CAYGVN010000053.1:0-5966 GCA_964353445.1 Candidatus Woesearchaeota archaeon | reverse complement strand
AGCAGAACTTTTATTGAGCAGTCCTGAATTTCTCCCCTTTTTCTGAGCTGGACAATAACATCTGCCTGTGGAAATCCAAGAGTGCTACTTATAAAATCTGATTTAGTTTCTGCAACAAAAAGTTCATAATACTGCCCAGTTTTTGCTGGGATTCTCAGCGGTATTACAATAGCATCTATGCCTTGTGTATCATCTGTTGTGATTTTGAGCGCCCCTTCTTCCAACAAATTTTTTGATTCATAGTCGATCACATTCAAACTATCGGAGTAAGCACCATCTACCCCAAATCCGCTTGGCTCCGGCTCTTCGCTTGTTACTTCACTATTCACAATTGCAACTTTAACTTCGCCGATTTCAGGTATTTCAAAAGTAACATCCTTCCATTTATTTTGGCTTATTCTTTCAGAATTCTTGCTTTCAAAGTAAAAGCAGTCTTTCTGCACTCTAGATGCAGGCATTGGGACATAGAAAGAGCAGTTGAATATGCCAACGCTCTCAGCTGTGGTTAGGTTTATTTTATCACTGCCGTAGAGAAGCCCGGTTTGGTCAGAAATTGATATATTTACCTTGTCGGAGCCGTACACAGCTTCAAATCTGCTGAGCGCATCATCATAAAATTTGCTGAAATCTAAATCGCTTTTATCCTTGTGCAGGTTTTCTACATAAAGATTTGCCAGCAGGTCTGCATATGTTATCCCGTCTTTCTCAAAGCGCATGAAATTTGTCAGGCTTGTGTCGCAGGCAAGCGTCGGGTCAACAGACTGTATGTGCGCAATTGCCTTGAGCTTGAGCTGGGGGGATAGGAACGTAAAAATTATTGCAACAAAGATGAAAAAGATTATAGTTGCCAAAAGAACTTCCAATATCAGCTCTGCTCCTGCTTTTTTTCCTCGTATCATTCTTTCAGCCTCATAACCAGCTTGCCTGGATGCCTGCCAGTGCTGTCCTCTATCAGGACAAAATAACTGTCATCCTTCTGCTGCCACTTTGTATCATCCACCAAAACCTTTGCTGGGTCAGAACAATCCTCAGGAGTATATACGAACTGATACCCTACTGGCGTTAGTTTAACAGTAAATTCAGCAGGTTTGCAGGTCCAGGCAGTTGCTATTTTTGCAGCATCATCTATATAGCTCAGGCTGAGCCATATCTGCTTTTCATTGTTAATGCAGTTTGCAGATATAAGAGAAGAAGAGTTAAATTTTGTCCAGTTCAGCACTCCTGGACTAACCTGCCAGTATGTCTTGCTGTCAGGCGCAGGCGTGACGTAGCTTGTTTCGGCAGAAAAGCAGTTCGGCGAATTCAGGAACCGCGCAGCAGCTGCAGCATAGCGGGAATTGTAAGATGAGAACTTCAGGTCAATATCAATATTTCCCATGTAGATATAAGCTACATAAATTCCAGCTATTGTTAGGATAGTTGTGAATAGGACATAGACAAGTACTCGTGGTTGTTCGACTGCTTTCCTTCCTTTCAACATTTTAGTTTTGAATCAAATTTTATATTTGGCTATACAGCAAAGCACAGTGCATCGAAGATGTGCTGCTTCTCTTTTGGGGTTGGTCCAGACCTCCAAGCGAAAATCACGATTTTCGCTGGATCCAGAAAATCGAGCATCGATTTTCTTGGTTTCTCGGCAAAGAGAAAAGGGAAGGACTGTTCAACTGCTCGTTTTGATTTTATCATCCTTTGCTTATCACCATCCGCACCCGCTTGCTGGCATCCTGCTGGTCTGGCAGATATATTTTATTAAATTCAATCGTGCCTGGAAACTCAGCATACCAATATCCTTTATTATTTGCAAAGCAAGGCTCTTTCTTAGGGTCGCAGCATATTTCGCCAGCGCCACAGCTTCCATCCAGCCTTTTCATTCCTACACTTGGCTTCTTCAGGCCCATGTCGCCTGCATGCAGGAAGAAATTGAAAATATCTGCAGGGCTGTCATAGAAGATGGCAAATGCGCCTGTATACCTCGCGATATTGCAGACAGGCTCTGCAAATTCTACAGCTGAAAGCATTGCGCAGTATGGCCCGAGATTCATGAGAGCCAGGAATGCGCCCCCTTTAATCATAACCCAATCGCCTTTATCTGAGATGAAATAATTCGGGCAGTCCTGCCTCATGTATTCAACATCACAGCCAGTTCCCTGCACAACATCTATTCCTAAAAGCTTTGCAACATCTACTTGCTCTTTTGTAAGGTCTTCAAAATTTGCTCCAGCAGGAAGTTTGCTGGCAAGTGCTTTTGATAAAAAGCCCTGCTTGAGATGCCAGTTTGTATCTTTATAGCAGTCTGCAAAAGGAATAAAGTTTCCCTGAATCCATTGCATCATAGCGCCTGTAACATTTGACATGAAATTTGAAAGCGCAGACCCAACCAGCTCAATTACTTTCAGCGCATAGTTTGCAAGCGAGGCAAAAAATCTTCCAATTCGTACAATAATATTATCTTTATTAAACGGATTGTAAGAATTTGGGTCTCCAAATGCATTCAAAAGCGCAGCGCCTTCTTTGATAGCACTTGCACCGGCCTCTTCAATAGCAGGCGGCTCTCCGACTCTCTGCCTTGCTTGGTCCAGGCTTCTTGACTCGCCTGGAAAATCAGGCCTGCCATACCGCACCTTAGGCACGCAGTTGGGAGGGGATAAAAGAACCTTTTGTCCTGTGTCAACATAGCTCTCGCAGTGAAGCAGGGCGCTTTCTTTTTTCACTGTTTTTGCACCTGCATCTGATATCATAGCAAGCCAGAGGTCTGTTGTAATCATCGTATAAAAAGCATCAATTATATTTACAGCATATTCTCCAAGATGTATAACCACTGCGCCTCCTAATCCAACTCCGCTGGCTGCAAGCTTGGATTTAATTTTTGAAATTTTGCTTTCTGACTTCGCTATAACGACCTTCCTGGTAACATCACCTACAGCTTTTTTGAACACCAGTTTGTCAACATAGTTTATGACATATGGTCCTAGCATCATTCCAGCCATATATCCAATCTGCTTATAATCTCCGCCTGAAAGTCTTGCAACAACACCAAATACAATAACTACCTTTAATGCACCTCCAACTCTTGAAAGCATTGTAGGCGGCTTGCCCATGTTTTTGAGAGCAGCTCTTGTCGCAGCTGCTTCTTCTGACATGGCCTTTCGCGCTTCTGTACAGGGTATACGTCTTTTAATCCATTCTTTAATGCCGGGAGCTTTTGTCACAGGCTTTAGAAATGTCTGCAGTCCTTCTGATCCGGCGGCCAGGCCGTCAAGTTTTCCAATCATTCGCGCAACATCATTGTCTGCAAGCGTGTCTCTATAATAAGAATTTGTAACCTTGCCCATAAGCCCGTATTCCTGCTTTCCTACACCCTTTAAACTGCCTCCTTCCAGCTCATCAAACATGTTTCTCATAGCGCGACCTTCATCAAGTAGTTTTAGTGCATCTTCACTCCCGCTCTCCACGCCAGCACCGAATGTCGCAATAGAATAGCCTTCGTATGGGTAAGGCACTCGGCCTTTTTTAATCAGGCTTTCAGTAAATTCTACATCACTCATTTCAGAAACAGCCTCCTTCATCAGCGCCCTGGCTTCTGACCTGCCGTTTGGAGTTTTGGCCATGTATCTTATATTAGTTCCATAATCACCGAAATACATAGCTTTTGCGCCAACATTTTTTTCTTTGGTTATCAGCGCATACCTAATCGCATCCCCTCTTCCACTTTCATCTCCAAGATACCAAAGAGCTCTTTGCCCGTCAGGTGTTGTTTTCAGCTCGCTGAATATATCTGCACCGCCTGGCGGTCCGCCAGGCAACACTTCAGTTTCTGGCCTTGCCCTATCGAACATTTTTCCAATTTCTTTTTGCTGGGCAAGCATCCGCTTATCAGCCCTGTCAAGCTGGGCCTTGCGGACTTTGGAGTACATATAGCCCATTGCTCCCAGGCCAGCTGCCTTGCTTGCTGAATCAACAATGCTTCCAAACATCTCTGACTCTGATTTCGGATGAATGCAGAGCTCCGAGTTAGCCTCATCAATTTCCAAAGAACCAATAACAGGATATCCGTTCACGTCGCGTTCAGTGTAATATTCCCATGTAGCTGACTCCGGCGCAGCCTGAAGTGTATTGATAATAGAAACCAAATCTTTGGCTAGATATTCCTGGCTTGCCTTTGCCTGCCTCTCCAGGTAGGTTGTAATCAGCGCATAGCTTCCAATCATTAAAGTAGCTATGCAGATTATAATGCCAAGCATCAGCACTATGTCTGTTACACCTTTTTTGTTCTTTGATTTAATCATCGCGGCCTGTTTAAGAAGAAAAACTGACTATATTTATATGTTTCTTACCAATATTGGCACGGTCTCATCAACCCTGATGTATAAAGACCTGTTCCTGCAAAGCAATCTTCAGCGCAGGCTCCAGTATATTGTTTTGTGTTTTCATTAAAATTTCTTTCATCGCCGCAGCAGCGGCCGTCTCCACAAACTGAATTTCTGTTAATTCCCATGACAAGCGTTCCTTTATAATCTTCAGACAATGCAGGCGCTCTAAGGAAAATAAAATCCATCATTTCCTGGCCTATATTTGATTCAAAGGCAAAGCTGTCGCACACGCTTGGAAGCTTCAAACCCCAAACATCTGCTCCAGCAGAAATTCCTTGCAGCGCCTCAAAATCAGTCCGCTGAGCTTCCTTGCCAAGCCCGCAGATTTGAATATTTCTGCAGTGCTTCAGCTCCCGCTCTTTCTCAACCTCAGTAGCTGGAATCCCGGCTTCCAATACCCCCCTGGCTGCTGCAGTAATAAAGCCTGCCCCCCAGTCATTTTCATATTCTTCAAAATAGCTTCTGCTTTTCAGCTTCAGCTTGTTGTCTTCGACAACAAAATAATAAAAGCGCATATCTATTTTATTTGTGCCGATAGAGTCTGGGACAAAGAGGCTTATCTGGTAGCTAGTCCCGTCATTTTTCTGGCACATTTCATCTATTGTATCATACAAGTCATTGAAAGTTGTATATTGCGGGCCTCCAAATAACAGCGGGAGGAGAAAGGCAACAAATACAATAACCATTATTGCAGTTATAACAAGCGAGATTATCAGCCCGACAGGAAGCAGAGTCGCCTTCTTCAGCACGTGAATTCACCTCTGCTCTCAGTTCTAACTTTTATTTTTTTAATAAATCCACCTTCATCTTTTTCTTTGCTGACTTTAATATTAATATCTTCCCCAACTCCTTCCTTGGATGGCCTGATGCAGGCATATTCCACTTCTGCACGACATTCCAGCTCAGCTTCTTTAACAGTAGGACAGCCCTCTTCCCCCCAATTTTGCCATCCCATCTCGCACTTTCCATTAGCTGGATAATCTTCTGCCTTCAGCAGAACTTTTTTAGTCATTGTTTCGATATAGAAATATCTTATACCCTTTTCCCACAAATAATCTTCTCTGCCTTGGGCTCCATTGTCTTCTGGCAGATAGATATTAATCATCAGCTCATTAGGCCCACCATCAGCGCATACAATATCAATAACATCCTGCAGAGACTTCAGAGCTTCATATTCAGGCCCTGTTCCAAATAAATTTGCGAGGAAAACATAAGCTGGTATTAATATCATGAACATAAAGACTAGCATAAAAATAATCTTAACTGCCTCATCGCCTTTTTTGTTGTTCAGCATTTTTTAGTTTAGTATATATAATCCGGAAGCACGGCCTTGCCTTTGTTTGAATCTGCAGTCACCTGCACAGTTATGTTATGCTTGCCAGAGCCTTTCTCTGCAATCGGCCTCCAGCTCAGATTTATTGTATTAAAATCTTTGAACATGTCATTCGCTATTTTTCCAAGCTCGCCTTCTGCAAGCCCGTCTTTGGTTGCAGAATAGCAAAAGACTCTGTCGCTCTCAGGCTTGTTCCATTCTGAATTCAATGTGAAAGCTTTTGTGGCATCTGCCCCGCAGTTTGCAAAATCTATAAAGAATAT
>CAYGVN010000052.1:0-6196 GCA_964353445.1 Candidatus Woesearchaeota archaeon | reverse complement strand
CTCCAGCACAACCAGGGCAAGACCCTGTTGCTGCTGCGCCAACATAAAGAATTCCGTCAGCAATTGTAGGCGAGCTGTTAATAATATCATATTGTTCAAATGTATGATTCCAAATTAAATTCCCATTGCTCGCATTCAGGGCATACGTATTATTATCATTAGCGCCGAAATAAACAACTCCGTCTGAAACAGCAGCATGGCTCGCATATATCCTGCCTCCTACTGTATAATTCCAAATCGTATTCCCATTAGTTGCGTTTAGGGCATACATATTATTGTCTGAATTATTGCCACCAGACCCATAGCCGATGTAAACAATCCCGTCTGCAACAGCAGGATAGCTCAGTGAAAGATCTGTTTTTGTAACACCCCAAATCAAGCTTCCATCTGTTTCGTCTATAGCATAGGTGCTGTTTCCTGCAGTTAAATAAACAACCCCGCCTGCAACAACAGGAGACGCCCAAGTACCGTAAGGTTCATTTTCACTTGGTATATCAAAGCTCCAGCGGATATTGCTTGTTGTAGGTCCGTTTGTATTTGCAAATCCGTAGCGCTCTACAGTCTGATGGAACATCGGCCAGTCAACGCCGATCATTTCTGTCTTGTTGTTGTTTGTTTCATCTGTTTCTGCAACTTCTTCAGCTGAATCTGCTACAATTTTAATCTGGTGCAGGCTAGAATCAGCTGTCCAGGTAAATGAAGTTGTTGTCTCCGAATCGTTTTCCAAAGAATTAATTCTATTCTGTGCCTTGTAGATATCATCAAGGTAAAAACTGACATTGAATGCGCTGGCATTCAGTACATCTTGGTTTTTAATGGTTGCATCAATTGTGACTAACTGCCCTGTTTGTGGCCCGAGAGGGAAATAAGATATTCTTGTTATAATGAGGTCCGGCCGATTGTGTATAATTCTTGCGCTTGTATTAACTTTGCTCGAGTTTGCTGCACCATCTCCGCACCAGACTTCTGCCTTCCACTGCTCATTTTCAGAAGTATTTCCAGATTCAACAATTATTTTTGAAAATAAAGTTCCATTTATTATTGCATCGCTATTGCTCAAGCCAGGAACTTTTACAGAATTATTATAAACATCCCAGTAAAGAGTGAGCGGGTATCCTGAGACTGATACGCATATTGCATTTAGAGTCAGATTATCGCTTGGTTTTGGAGCAACTGGATAGAGTTCAGCCGAAGTTACTGTCGGAGGCGGATACAGCCCCATTGGCGCAAATATGCTGCTGAAATTTGTTATATTTGCGTAGACATAATTGGCAGATTCATCGACTCCGTTTGGAGAAGGAAGCAGGGACCATCCACTGCTGTATTTCCATATCTGCAAAGTGGATTCATTCAGGTTGCCGAAACTTGTGTAAGAAATATTCAAATACATCCAGGCAGTCGTGTCGTTTGTTACATTCAAATAATGCGAAATGTTTGCATAAGGAAAAAGGTCAGCAGCAGGGGAAACAGCTGACTTGAGAGCAACATCTCCATCGTAAGCAAAGCTTGAAGTTGTATCATTTGTTGTCAGACTAATTATTGTATTGTTGCTTGAGAGTGTAGAATAGAAATCCCAATTTGTGTTGTTTGTTGCTGTGTTATCTGTGAAATTATTGTTAGACGATGAATTAATATAAATGCCTGTTAAACTATTTGAATTAAAGATATTAGTAGAGATGGTGTTATAAGAGCCAAGGTGCAATCTTAATCCATATTCAGAATTATTATACAGCTTATTGTTGGTTAAGGTATTGTAGTTTGCATCTTCAAGAAGGTAAGCTCCATATTTGGAATTATATACAGTATTATTGTCAATAACGTTGTAGCTTGAATTTAAAAACAAATCAATTCCATAGCCATCAGAATTGTTATATATTATATTATCAGCGATTCTGTTATTTGTGCTCTGGTAAAGAAGAATTCCTTCTGAGCAATTGCTGATATCATTATGAATTATATTATTATTACTAGCTGACTCCAGATAAACCCCGTATGTATAATTTTTAATGATGCAGTTTGTTACATTTGAATAACTGGTTGTATTTGCCCGGACAGCATAAGTTGTTCCAGATTCATTTCCAGTTATGCTATATCCGTTGCAATTCAGATTTATGTTGCTTGCCTGTATATCGAGGCATGTGCTACCAGACTGATTGCCAGCAAGATTTTGGGTTACAATATAATTCATATATGGCTGGGTTAGATTCTGGCAGTGGTCAATTGCCACGACAGCTATTGCATAAACATAATTCCAATTAGTGAAGTATACTGCATTATCTATAATAGCAGGTGAGGAGTATATCTCCATACTTGTCAGATATCTCCAAATAAGAGCACCGCTTGTTGCGTTTATAGCATATAAGTAATGATCTCTGGAGCCGACATAGACAATATCATTGGCAACAGAAGGCGAAGAGCTCTGTCCATAAGCTGTACCGCTGATATAATAATTCCATTTAAGGTTCCCATTTGTTGCATTCAAAGCATAAAGATAATTATTATCACATGAAAAATAAACCAAGCCGTTTGCAACAGCAGGTGAATTAACACCACCTCCGACAGCATTAGTCCATTTAACACCTCCAGTAGTTGCATTAAATGCATAAATGTTACCATTGTCAGAGCCGACATAAACAATCCCGTCTGCAACAGCAGGTGCAGAAAATGAAAAACGACTTGTACCAGTATAGTTCCAAATATGATTTCCATTAGTTGCATTTATTGCGTAGAATTTATTAGTCAGCGGTCCAGCACCAAAATAAACAATATCATTAACAACAGCAGGAGAAGATAAATAATTGTTATATGCGCCTGAAGTATCATACTTCCAAAGAAAGCCTCCATTTGTTGCATTCAGCGCAAACATTGTGCCATTTGAACTACCAAAGTAAACTCTTCCGTTTGAGACAGCAGCCGAATCAGTTATACCAATATTAGCGTCATAGCTCCAAAGATATCCTCCAGTTATTGCATTTAATGCATAAAAATCTCCATAATAACTGTCACCTAGATATAGAATTCCGTCAGCAATAGCAGGCACAAAATAAGTGTCAGAACCAATAGAACTTTTCCAAATTAAACCTCCAGTGCTGGCGTTAATAGCAAAAATATTATATGATGTAAATGAAGAAAAAGCACCTGTATAAACTATTCCGTTTGCAACAGCAGGACCTTCTGCAAAATTCGCACCGCTAAATTGATAAGTCCAAAGCGGAGAATTGTACAGAGGCCCTTGCGCTGTTGTGTACCCTGTGTGATTCAAATAATTGTGGAGCATCGGCCATTCTGATGTATTTGACGGCTCGCTGTTTCCTGGAATTGTTAATGCAGGAGGATGAGGAATTGAAGGAGCTTCTTCTGGTGCAGAAGCAGCAGGAACTTCTTCAGTAATTGGCGAAACTAATCCATAATAAATTGTGTAAGTTATCTGCTCACTGCCTGCATAGCCTGTGATTGCCGGAGCAGGCATGCTTTGGGTTGAATTATAAATTATATTTCTGATAACAACATCTGTCTCTTGGCATAATCCATCGGCAAGAACTTCATTTTCAGTTGAGAATTCAATTGCCTGGCCCTCTGCTTCCACATAGATTCCGTCTGCGCAGTTTGCTGGCTTATAATTTTCAAAAGAAATATGCGCAGTTACAAATTCAATGGAATTATCAGCAATTACATCAAGCTTGCTTTCCCATTCCTGCCCGCCTGCAGTAAATGCACCTGTAATTATTGGAGAAGCCCGGATAACAATTAAAACAGCAAGAGCTAATAAAATGATTAATACAATATTTCTCCTGTCAAATTTTTTAGCAGCCATTTAACTGATAAAGTTTCCAGTTGCAATTGCTTTGCCTGAAAAATCCACGCTGAAGGCCAGCAGGCTGTCTGAAGGTAGAGTAGCAAGATTGCAGAGCATGCCTTCCTTCATATTGCTTAAAACAACTTTTCTTGTTTCATCTGGTTTAATATTTTCCTTGCAGCCTTCCAAACATGTCGGACCATTATTTGCACCTGACCAGTCTGTTGCACAGATAATATTATTCTGGGGGTCCATAACAAGCCAGAGAGTTGTCGGCACCTTTGCTTCGCTTTCAAGCGGAACAGATGCTGTTCCAATATTTTTAAGATAAAGAGTTAGCTTATCATTTTCAGGATTATAATTTGCTGTTAAAATATCGATATCTGATTCCAAAGTTCCAAGCTTTTCAAATTTAATTCCTTCCTGAGATGCAACTTGCCCCTGGATGAGATTAATCCAATAAAATGCAGCTCCAGATGCAGATACAGTCATCGTACCCAATATCATCACAGCAATCAGAGATGTTAATGCTTTTTTGTTATTTATCATCTTTTCACATCCTTTGTTCTTTGATAAGTGAAAGGAACAGGAGACCTGGGCTGTATAGGGATTTGTGGCATCGGAGGAATAGGTTCAAAGGCAGAAGGATGAAGAGGCTGTGTTCTGCGAATAAGTTCTGCAAGCTCGTTCATTAGAGAAACAATCTTCAGATTCTGCTCCAGCAGCTTGTCAATTTTGGCAGAAATTTCAGCAACATCCTGCCGCAAAGCTTCGCCGTCTTGAGAAGTGCTGCTCTGCAGTTCATTAATGTCTCTTTTAAATTTGTACAAAGGACTTGCAGGAAGATGATATTGATCAGTAGCCATGTATATTATTTATTATATACAGAATATAAAAGTTACTGTCAATATTCAGGCATGTTTTGCGGCCCGCTTTCTTTTCCAAGCTTGCCTGCGCTGATAATATCATCAATCCTCAAAAGCATAATTGCAGCTTCAGATGCAGATTGGATTGCCTGAGTCTTGATTTTCAGCGGCTCGATAACTCCAAGCCTCCACATATTCTCTGTTTTTCCTGTGAATAAATTTAATCCGACATCTGCTTCTCCTTTGTCGTGCCTTGCCTTTAGCTCTGTGAGGCAGTCTATTGGGTCCATTCCTGCATTCTCAGCAAGAGTTCGCGGAATTATTTCCATTGTTTCTGCAAAAGCTGAGACAGCAAGCTGTTCTCTTCCGCTCAGGGTTTCTGCATATTTTCTCAGCTGTCTTGCCAGTTCAGTCTCTACTGCTCCGCCTCCAGCAACTGCTTTGCCAACTATAATTGCAGCTGCCAGGTCGCCGATTGCATCTGTGACAGCGCGCTCAACTTCAGCAACAACATGCTCTGTTCCACCGCGGATTATTATTGAGACAGCTTTTGGATTGCTGCATTTCTCAACAAAAGTCATCTGCTCTTTTCCAAGATTCCTTTCTTCAACCAAGCCTGCGTTGCCAAGGTCGCTGGAATTAAAATCCCCAAGATTGGCAATAATCTTTGCTCCTGTTGCTTTTGCAAGAGCTTCGATATCAGATTTCTTGACTCTTCGGGCAGCATAAATTCCTGCTTTTGCAAGATAGTGCTGAGCCAGGTCGTCAATTCCTTTCTGGCAGAAAACTACATTTGCACCGCTCTTTACAACTTTCTCGACCATATCTTTTAGCATTCTTTCTTCCTGGTCTGCAAATGCTTTCAGCTGTGAAGGGTCTGTGATTTGTATTTTTGCATCTGTTTCAGTGCCTTTAACTTCAAGCGCTGTGTCAAGCAGTGCAATTTTTGCATTGCTGACAGAAGTCGGCATATTAGCGTGTATTTTTTCCTTGTCTATGACAACTCCTTTGATAAGTGCAGAAGCATCTATGCCTCCTCCTTCTTTTTTTTCAATTTTGATGTTATTAGTATTAATAATATATTTTCCATCTTTTTTTTCAAGAACAGCCAAAACACTATCAACTGCAATCTGGGCAAGATTCTCCCTTGCAAATTCCACATTTTTGCCGGTCATTGCTGTTGTAGCAATTTTCAGTAGAGTTTCCTTGTCTTCTGCAGAAATATCCTTGGCTAATTGCTGCAAAAATTTCTGCGAAGCTTCTACGGCTAATTTGTATCCTTTTGCAATCACGCTCTGGTGTATATTTTTATCAATAAGAGCCTCTGCATTTTTCAAAAGCTCTCCGCATAAAATTACAGCAGTTGTTGTTCCGTCTCCGACTTCATTTTCCTGAACTTTTGCAACTTCAACTATCATCTTTGCTGCAGGATGCTCTATCTCCATTTCATCCAGGATAGTTACGCCGTCGTTCGTAATTATGATATCACCCATAGAATCAACAAGCATTTTATCCATGCCCTTTGGGCCGAGAG
>CAYGVN010000051.1:0-6212 GCA_964353445.1 Candidatus Woesearchaeota archaeon | reverse complement strand
CATTTCTAAAAAATCTTCAATATCTGCATGCCATGGTTCCAAATAAATTGCGAATGAGCCATTGCGCTTATTACCTCCTTGATCAACATATCGAGCTGTATTATTAAATACACGTAGCATAGGAACTAAACCATTTGAAGTTCCATTTAATACCAACACATATCCGACTTATTTCATACGCGGCAAACATTTTCTGGGAAGCTTTATAGGATTCCAAAAAAAGGAAACTGATTTGGAGCGCAGGCTGAGAATCCTGCATAAAAATATCAGCTTAAACGACGAGTGGAACAGAAGAAAAGAGCATTTTGGAAGTTATGTCAATAAAAATAAAAAAAGAATCCTTAGATATTGGAAAGCAAATATTAAGCCTAAAATGAATAGCTTCAAAAGAGCTGAATTAGCTGCCAAAATAGCTGAAGAATATCAGCTGCCTGTTTCAGTGATTTATGAAGCACTTGCGCAGGAAAATGAACTGAAAAATCCATTATTTGACAAGTGGAATTATGAGCTAACTAAAAGATATGGAAAACACATTAATAATTTATGGGATAAGCTTAACGGAGCATACATAACAAAAGACGGCAGTGCGATAAAATCAGCTTCGCTGATTCAGATTATATCTGAAAAAGTTGACCTTCGCCCGTATGAAATTGCCAGCATATTAAAAAACACTCACGCCAAGAAAGGTGCTTCGTGGGATGTATGGATTAATGAACAAATACAGAATTATGGACCCGTAATCAGCAGTCTGTGGGAAAACCGGAAACACAAGGTCAAAGATAATTGGAGCTTATGCGCAGTAATTGAAAGCATCAGCAAAGATACTGGGAATATAGTTAATCCTTATGTTGTCTTGCAGATACTTGCAAACAAAAAGAAAGTTGATTTAAATATTAATACAGCTCATACAATATATTCTGATTATAAAAATGCAAAATTAGCATTAGATATAATAAATAAAGACGGTCCTAAAACTGCGCAGGAAATAGCAGATGAATTAGAGATTACCAAACGGGTTGCTGTATATTCTCTAAAAAGACTTCAGGAAAAAGAATTGGTTAAAGTGCATATAGATCGCCAATATGAATTTTATTATTATCTGCCCGACCAGCAAGCTCAGCTTGAGGAAAAAGCGACTTATCTGCGGATTGAGAAGAGCATCACAAACTCAGGCAGGCAATACATAACTTGCCCAGAACTTATGTCAATCGGAAATCTTCCTGGAACAACAGCAATACGCCTTTTGCAGCGCTGGATAAAAGAAGGAAAATTAATTGAGATCAATAAGCACAAAAATCCAAAAATATATGAGATTATAAAATAATCTTAGACCAAAGAAAGTTTGCAGATTAAAAATTTATCAGCAGGATAAATTTTCCTTATTTCTTTTTTGATTTCATTTGAAATCTTGTCTATTGTTGCAGGCATAAACAGCTCGTGAGCTTTTGTTTTTGAAACTTTTTCTCTTATGAGCTCCTCGATTTTCTTGATCATCGATGCCCTTACTCTCTGATGTATATCCTTTACAATCAGAACGAATAATTTTATTCTGGCTGTTTTATCGTCAGCTGTTTTAATGCTGTACACTAAAGTAACCCGTGTTTTGTAACGGCGTGCAGTTCTCTGGATGAAGCTTTCCACCAGTAAATATCTCCAGGGTTCTGTGATTGCCTTTTCTCCTTTGGTGCCTATTATCTTCAAAATCAGCTTTTTCTGCTGGTCTTTTGGATTGCCTGTTATCTGCATTAAATTGAGCTCCACCGGCCGTCCGATGAGATTTTCAGGCTCAAAAGCAGTGACTTCTGATATTTCGGTGCTGTTAAAGATTTCCGGAGCTAGAACTCCAAACCATTTTTTCTTTGGCTTTACACCCAATTTCTTTTGCTGCACCATATTCGCTCTATTTTTGTTATGAGCCTAAATTAAACTTATAAGCTTTTCTTTGTACATCCCTTTTCTCTCACAAGAGAAAAGGTCTCTACGAAACCCCAAAAGAGAGGTATTCTATTGCTTCGCAACAGACTGTCTCTCAAGTTTTTGCAAAATTTTAATTATATTTTGCTTGAATTTATCCAAATCTTTTTTCCTTACTGTTCCTCCTGCAGCAGGTATGTGCCCGCCTGCAGAAGCGCCTTTCAAGCCGACAACAGCCTTCTCAAGCAGGTCATTCACAGCAACCTTGCCGTCCTGCCTTCTGGCGCTTAATTTAATTTCTTTGTTGCTGATTGCAACTATAATTGTCTTATTTGGATAATATTTTGTGCTCAAGATGTTTATCAAAGAGGACTTTATATTATATTTAGGACTTACCTCATAAAAAACCAAATCTATTTCCGGATAAAACTCTGCAAGGCTTTTATGCCTCTTCAAATAATAATTAATTTCTTTTTCAATATTCTTCTGGTATCTGGTTAATTCTGATTTCAGCACATCTGAATATTTTTCAGCTTTGTACAAAATATCAAATCCCAGGCCAGGCTTGCCGACAGAGCAGGCATAGTTCAAAAATATGGAGACCTTTCCAAATTTTGTTTCAAATATATCTTTCTCAATTTTTACTTTGTATTTTTTCATTACGCTGTCAACAAATCTTTTCCAGCTCTGGTAGCCTGCGTCTGCAATTGTTCCAGCAGCAGCAATCCAGTCCAAATCAGATATATCTGCAATCTTGGAAAATAAATCAAAAGATAATTTCGATGCAGGATACTGGTAGCCTTTCAATTTACTTTTAATCAACTGGGGCTTGATTAAAATTATTTTTGCAGAATTCAAATCATTGTAAAGCTTGTGGTGGTCTATAATTAGAATCTCAGCGAATTTCCCGGCTTTTTTTATTATATCTGCATTTTGGTCTGCAGAGATATCTACAAAAATTATTTTGTTTATTTTTTTCTTTTTGAGGTTTGAAATAAAAGCTGAAGTAATTTCAGGCCCTGCGGCCAGCCTCAAATCAATTTTCCTGCCTCTCAGCCTTTCAACTGCCTTTGCTGCAATAACCCCTGAACAAATCCCGTCTGTGTCTGTGTGATGTATAACAGCAATTTTATCCCGGCTGGTTATATTTCTGATAAACCCAGCAAACCTGCCTTCCAGTTTCATTATCTAGCCAGAAGTCCTGCTTTCTCAGGCTCGTATTTCCAGCCAGCTGGAAGCATGCCTTCTCTCTTGTAATATTTTATCAGCCTCAGGATTTTTGCTTCTGTAAGCTGCAGGCCTCTTTTGGAGGCCATATCTTTCTTATGGCTTTCCAGGTGCTTCCTTATTATTATAGAACGCTTGATTAAATTCTGCAGGTCTTCAGGAATAGCAGACCCTAATTCTTTCTCTTTCAGAAGCTTGGTTATTTTCTTTTTAATTATTTTTTCAACATCCGGCACACCGTAGCTGTCTCTCAAAACAAGCCCTATCATGCTCGAAGACATGCCCTGTTTTGCCAGCTTTAACACAAGCGCTTCTACTTCTTCCGGCTTGTGAGTAATCCAGCTTGGCGGCGCTGCAGATACCGGCTTCTTGCTGCCGTGCTGTCCCTTTGCTCCTGAATGCATTCTTGACATTTTAATTCACCTATTTTTTTTGCTCTGTGAATTAAAACCAGCGAATTTGCGTTGCAAATTCGTGCAGTTTTAATCACCCTATATGGAATTGAGAATCAATTCCGGTCCAAGCCCGCCTCAGCCAGCTTGTCCTGTATATTCTTCACAATATACAATTTTTAAAACTTTTGATTCTTTATTATAGCGTGGACAAACACAGGTACGAAGCGAAAAGGTGGCTGTGCGGAACACCGGAAGATTTTCAAAATTATCTTGAACATTTCAAAAATAAAGGAGCAGTTGTCCGCGAATACCCGATAACCGACAAGTATGAACCCAAATCAGCTGAAATTGAAATTTCTTACCAGGAAAATGATAAATCTGAATGCCTCAAACTTATCATTAAATATTTCAATCTTTGCAAGGGAACAATAGATATATGCCTGCCTGATAAAAAAGACCTTTACATACCAGAAATTCTAGTTGAAAATGGCACGGTGCCTAAGGATTTTGTCACAGAACTGACAGATTTAACTGATTAGCCAGTCTTCCCTTTGTATCTTCCTCTTGTTTCTACAATTTCCAGCCTTTTCAGAACTTCTTTATCCTTGTAGCCTTCTGCAAAAGAATCCCAGCATATTTTCCATTTGCTGTGGTGCTTGCTGACTAAGCATTCCTTGAAAAGATGAATATCAACTGCCTTGTCTTCTGGCCTTGATGTGTGGCTTGACAGGCCGAAGTCGATGAAATAAATCTCATTGCCTTTCTTAATCATATTTGAAGTTGTCAGGTCAGCATGAACTACATCTGCATCGTGCATCTTCCTGGTCTGCTCTCCAACCAGCCTGCACACTTCTTCAATTTTTTCTTTGTTTTCTTCTTTGTCCAGCCAGTCCCTGACTTTGAGCCCGTCTATAAATTCAATCTTCAGAATCATATTCTTGTCATCTTCTTCAAGAACTCTTGGAACTTTTATGCCGGCTCTGACTAATGTGCTGAGCAGCCTGGCTTCCAGCTTTGTCCTGCTCTTTCTAAGCTTCAAGTCAATTTCAGGCAGGCGGTAATTTTTCTTTATCCGCTCTTTGATTACTTCGCCGTCTGTCCTGTAAATTTTTGCTTCTGCACCTTGGGCGATTAATTCCATCAGGTAATTTTATATACATATATATATAAATTTAATTAAAAATGAAAAAAAGTTATTTAATTCCGATAGCATTTATTCTAGTATTAGCTATTTTGCCGATTGTTACAGCAGAAGAACTTAAGATGCCAGATTTGGTAATAGAAAAAATAGAATTTAGCCTAGAACCTCTTATCCCAACATATAATGCTACTATTACTTTGACTATTAAAAATCAGGGTGATGCGCCTGCAGACTGTACTGGCAAAAAGATAGGATATTATATTTATAGCTCTCCTGCCTTTGCGCCTATTAGCGCTGATGCTCAAGATCTCGGCGTGATAGGTGTAGATGAAACCAAAATAATTTCTACAGAATTCCAAACTGCTTCGCCAGGTACAGGCCAATATCGTGTGGGCGCAGCTATCGATACACTGGATGCTAATGGAATTAACCATGCTGTTGCATGGATTAACCCAGACGGAACGTTTTCAGATGTGGATTTAACTAATGGTACAATTAATGAGTCTAATGAAATAAATAATAGATTAATGAGTGAAGTAACTGTTTCACACGAGGCTAGCGCACTCGAAGCTTACCTTGAAAAAATAACACCGAAGCCTAAAATAACATCTCCAACTACTCAAGAGATTGCTTTTGCTACATGTTCTGATCCCGCCGACATATGGGTTATAAACGCAGACGGAACCAATGCTGTTCCTGTAACTGATGATGGTGGACAACGTAAAGAAGGCGATGTGGTTATAAATACTGATTATTCTTTTCCTTCATGGAGCCCGGATGGTAAATATATCGCATATTTAATAAGAGAATATGCATCTGAACCAGTACATACAGGGCGGTACGAACAAAAAGGTGACATTGAAGTTGAAATAGTAGATTCAAGGATGCTTTATGATAAATACGGTATTGGAATTTTAGATGTATCAAATCTTAACAAAAGAGTTTTATTATTTTCAGAAGAATTAGCTACTTCTGATTTTCTCCCTAATCGCATAGTTGGACGTCCAAGCTGGAGTCCAAATAGCCAAGAAATTGCTTTTGTAGCATGGGGAAGCATTCAAAATATAATACTTGGCGACGATGCCCTTAGGACCGACCATGTGTATAGAATCAAAACTGATGGAACAAATCTTAATTTAATAATGGTTTCTGCAACATCCTCTTGGGATTCTTTTGTTAAAACATACATGTCTAAGGGTTTATTTCATATATCTTCTGTTGCTTGGAGTCCAGATGGTTCAAAAATAGCATTTGACAAGCGATTCCATTTAAAAGATAATGTAGAATATCTCTGGACAGCAGATATAGATGGATCAAACCAAAGACAATTGACTATTGCTAATGGCGGTAGAAATCCAGACTGGACTTGTGATGGTGCTTGGCTGGTCTACGAAAGTGAAACTGCTGAAGATCCTTACCAACAAATTGCAAAAACTCATTTAGATGGCACCCAAAACACCATGCTTGAGCGCGGAGAGAATCCATCAGTATCTTCAACAAATGATCTTGTTTTTTTAAAGACGCATCAGGAGCCG
>CAYGVN010000050.1:0-6350 GCA_964353445.1 Candidatus Woesearchaeota archaeon | reverse complement strand
CAATTTCAGCTGATGCACATTTCAAGCAAACAATAACCTGCAAGGAGTTGAACGCCTTCCTGGCAAACAGGAAAAATGCATTTGACCCGCCGAGCTGTGATAAGGATGCGCAAGTTATACCTGCACTAGGCAAAGCTGGAAGTGAGTTTACTTTCAGAGTAACATATCAGGATTCAGATAATCATCAAGCCGATTTTGTCAAAGTTCAAATTATAGGAAAAGATATTGACGGAAAAGATTTTGACGAAACTTATGATATAACTGCGACAGATACAACCAAAGAGCCGATTGAAGGAATATCTTACGAATATTCCAAGACTCTTGAGACAGCTGGAGATTATAGTTATACATTTTATTGCAAAGATACAGGAATGGATATTGTATCTTCTTCTGGCTCCAAGACTTTGAAAGTTCAACCTGTTGAGGAGCCTGCAGCATGAAGAAAGGAGTAAGCGCTGTTATAGGGATGCTGGTTTTTATGGTAGTGATTATTATTGTTTTCCTTACGTTTTTGGCTTTCCAGAGGAGCGGAGTGTACCAGGTTTCCGCGCAAGTTGCAAGGCTCAGAGGCGAAGTGCCAGATGTCCCTTGCTTCAGAGGTCCAGAAGTTGATGTAGGCGATACAATCTATATTGAACCGACCCAAGAGCAGGTGCAGGCTGGTTTATTTGATATTAATGCAACTATAAATGCCAGCGGTACAGCTTCGCCCTGTTTTGAAAATCTAACTTTCCGTTGGCTGTTCGGAGACGAAACAATGGAAGAAAAAGAATGTGCGTATCCTTACACAGAATGCACTATTTTTAATCACACTTATAATTTAAACAAAACAAAAGTCGGCGAGACTCTTTTCGTTTCTGTGGATGTAGAGGGCATGAGAAGCGGCTTTGCAGGCAGTGACAGCGTTGATGTTTATGTGGCAGACCCATTCCTGAGCGTCGCAAACATAAACCCTATTAATTTAGACAATTACCCGTGCGTTCAGCTCGACCTTAAGGTGTCAGGCACAAGAGGAGGTACACTGGGAGCTGCTTGGGATAGTTTGGCCAAAGACAAATTTACAATTGTGGATGCACACTTGCAGCAGGACACTCAATTTTTCATGGAGGGAATAATGACTCCAGGACGTTATTATCTGAGCTACAAGGCAATGAAATACCAGGCAGGCAGGCTTGTGCCAGAAAGCACGGCAGAGGTGAGTCATAAGCTGTCTGTTAAAGTCAGGCCAACTTACCAGAACGCACTGCTGGAATATGGCTATGTCAGTCCTGCGCCAAAGCCGAAAGAAGAGCTTATTGTGCTCCGTAGCGACGGAGATATTGTACTCAATAATTATAAACAAAATGATCCGCTGAGCATATTGTGCTGGAGCGAAGGAACAACCTGCGGCCAGAGGGACAAAAGTGTAGTAGCTGATGTAGGAGACAATTGGAAAGGAATTACAGCAGGAGACTTTGACGGCGACGGAGTAGTTGAAATAGCTGGCCTGCACACTCCAGGAGATATCCGTATATACTCGTTTAATGGTAGCAGTATGACAGAAGAATTTTGGAGCGATAAAGGAGGAAATGTAATTCCAGACAAGACCTATTATGGCATAACATCAGGCGACTACAATGACGACGGGATTATTGAAATTATTACACTAGGGCTGGGAGACGGAAATGAAGCGCTGTTATCAGCTTACCAGTACGATGGCTATAGCATGAAAGGAGTGGCAGATTCTTCAGCAGACCCTGATACTATATTTTCGCCTAAATCCACTGGGTCGTCTAGCGGAAAAAAAGCGCTGGTTGCATCAGGAGATTTTGACGGAGATGGAGAAGTTGAAATCGGCTATAATATAGGGATGTTCTTTTGGGCATTTTCCCTGAGCGGAAAGAGCATCACATCGAAATTTCTTTTACATGATGAGGCCAGAAATACAAATTGGGTATCTATGACTGCTGATGATTTGGACGGGAACGGCTTTGCAGATATTATTTTATTAAACTCTGATGGCAGATTAGAGCGCTATGAATATAAAGAAGAAGTTGGAACTGAAAAATTAATATACATTGGCTACGCTTCCCCTATAGTTAATGATAATAATGCATATACAAAAGTGGTGTCTGGAGATTACGACGGCGACGGAAACCAAAATGTGATAGTTTTATCAAAAAACAAGATTAGAATATATGACCAAAACCTGGCAAACCTAAACGCGATAGATGTGACAGACTCAAAACTTGCAAGAGATATAAGAGGAGCAGACATCTATGATGTATGGTGCGCTTAAAATGAAAATCGGCAAGAGGGCAATCGAGCTTCCGATGCATACGCTGTTAATTGTATTTGTAATCGGAATAGTTATTCTGCTGATATTTTTTGCTTTCCAGAAGCAGGGAATTACCGGCCTGAAACAGCTTTGGGATAAATTTCTGTTTGGCCCGGCAGGTATAAGATGAGCAGAAAAAAAGCACAGCAGGAATGGAGAAATGTTCTAATACCAATTATTTTAACTATCATATTTGTAATTCTTGCATATTCTTTTCTTTTCACAGAATCAGGTGTCAGGGTTGTCAGAGGATGGAATGCAAAGGTCATGTCGACGATAGGAGCTCCCATCCGCCTGCCGTCTTTTGGAAAGCTGGAAGCTGAAAAAATTGGACTTAGCGCAGGCATACACTCAGACCCGCCTTACAGCGAAATGTTATGCTCAGGAGAAAGTATACTTCTTGGCGCCGGAGCCACGCAGCTGCCAGAGGGGATGGCATGGAAAGATGTTGTCTGCAACTGGGACTTTGATGTCAGCGAAGATGCACCTGGCTGGGCAGCAGACGGGATTGATAATGATAGAGATGGCCAAGTGGACGAGGAAGATGAAGCAGGCCAAGCAAAATGGGCCGGCGACGGCGTGCTAGACAATGATAAAGATTCCAAAGAATGCTTTAACATCGAGAAAACTTTCAACAGGGCAGCCACTGACATCAAACTGACAATAATTACAAAAGAAGGTGTCGAAGATTCTCAAATTGTTAGAATTAAAAAAGCAGATTTCTGCCTTGACAGTTTTAAAAACAGTCAGACAGCGATAAGCAACGGCTCAACAATATACTTGCAGGTGCCTTCGCACCTCAGGCTGGCAGGCAGCAGAGTGACGTTCCAAAGCGAAAGCTACATCGACCACATAGCTCTGGATATTGGAGGGCAGAGCTGGAGTAGCGGATACCTCTACGTCCAATCAGGCCAGCTGATAGGCTTCCACAGCTACATTAACTCTTGGCTGGAGAGCAGCTGCCCGGCTGTGCAGGGCGTGCTCTGCGATGTTCCAATTACATGGGAAATTGTGCCTGCACAAGCAGGCGTGGCTACAGCGAAGATTGTAATTACAAAAATTGCTTTTCCAGAGGAACAGATTAAACTATAAAGTTCTTAGCAAAAATAGTCCTATCATAAATCCTAATAGCATGCCAATTAAAGAGCCATGGATAAAATCAACCATGTCTTCGTGCATAACTATTCCTTTTGGCTTTGGTTTATATTCGATAAAAGCCCAATTCTTAAATCTAAAAAATGCATTCCTAAATTTTTGTTTAATCTGCATAAAATTACTTATTGCTGGGATTATAAATAATTTTGTTACTTCTTTGTATAGAGTTAAACTTTATATAAACCGGGTTTTTAATTTAATAATATGGTTAGCTGGCTGGCTGAGTTCAAAAAACCGTTTACAAGCGGTAAGAGGCTTCTTATTGGAATACTGCTTTCATATGTTCCTATTGTAAGCTGGCTTGCAGCAGGATACAAACTGAAGTGTGCAACCAGCTCGATGAAAGGGGACTACTCCCTGCCAGCTTGGGGAAACTGGAGAGAGCTATTTGTCCAAGGCTTTATTTCCAAGATTATTCTCTTGGTCTATGCTCTGCCTGCTGTGGCAATGACAGCGCTTTCTTATGCTTCTATATCTTTGGGCTGGTCTACACAGGGGACAGAATGGCTCACACTCGAGAAGCTGGCTGCACTTAAATGGGAGATTATCCTATTTATCGTCTTCATTTTCTTTTTCTTTATCTTTGCGCCTTCAGCTATTCTAAATTATGCAGAGAAAAAGAAATTTAGAGCAGCTTTTTCTTTGGATGTCTTCAAAATAGTTTTCACAAAACCTTACGCTAAAGCTTGGCTGGCAATTGCCGGCTACTCTGCTCTGATGTTTGGAGCTTTTTTTGCTGTAGTCATCTGGCCAATGTCATGGGTTATTGACTTCTCACTCTATAATTTAGGTTTAGGCGTTTACATCGCTTACCTTATGGAAGTCAGCCTTCTTTTCATAGTGAGCGCGACAATATGGTCCATTTTTGGAGAAGCATATGCAGAAGCTTATTGGGCAAGACGTACGGCAGCTGCTCCTCCCGCTCCTGTTAGAGAATTCTAGGCGTATCTGTGGTGAGCAACAAAGCCTAATACTGCAAGAACACCGGCAAACATTCCTATGTAAGCAGCAAACTGCACTGACAGAAAACTATTACTCTGCATCAAACTATAGATTGCTAGTGGTGCAGCTGCAAGGCTGAATAAAAGAAGCGGAATATGTTCATGTGGCTTATAGTCCATGTTTAAAATATTGGTTTTTAGGATTTTTATACTTTGTTCTTTAGTAAAGCTTAAAAATTGAAGTCTTGAGCTTTATTCAATGGCAAAACTGCGACTACACAAATCACTTCGTGATTTGCTAGGTCTCAATTTCGGAGGAAGTGCTAAATGGCGAAATTAAGACAGGCAAGCGCGTACAGGCGGATTAAGAGACCTTACACGAGAACATCCAGGGTTAAAGCCAAAGCTTTCATCAAAGGTCAGCCGCACATGAAAATCACCTTATACGACAGCGGAGCAACAAACAAAACTTTTCCTTGCGAGGTTCAGCTTGTTGCGCAGCAGGAGAGGCAGATAAGAGATAATGCCCTGGAAGCTGCAAGAATAGCAGCTACAAGGTTTTTGGAATTGACAGCCGGCAAATTAAACTGGGCAATGAGATTCAGGGTTGTTCCACACCAAATACTGAGGGAAAATCCAGTTGCAACTGGCGCCGGCGCTGACAGGTTTTCTTCAGGCATGGCGCAGTCTTATGGAAAGCCGATAGGCCATGCAGCTCAGGTAAGAGCCGGGAAAGTTCTCATTAGCTTTTACGTCAATAAAGAGCATATTCCTGCTGCCAAAGAAGCAGCAAGAAAAGCCAAATCTAAGTTTGGCATGCGTTGTACGATTGAAGAAAAGCCTGTGGTATCGTCTGCATAAACTAATTCCGAGTTTTGAAGCTTTAGATTTATTATATAATTAGCAAAGCAAAGAGCCTAAAGCTAACTTCATTACTCAAAGCTCATTGCTAACAGCGTACATAAACTTTTTATCTTATGATTGTTAGCAATTTTTTAATGGCCAAGTATATTAGATGGTTTAAACAGCTGTCAAAGAAAGATATAGGCCTCGCAGGCGGAAAGGGCGCAAATCTTGGAGAGATGTGGAATGCAGGCTTTCCTGTTCCGCCTGGATTTGTGATAGTCGCTGATACCTACAGAAATTTTCTTGCTGAAAATAAAATTGATGTGCAGATTGCAGCCAAATTAAAAGGGCTCGATATAGAAGATAATGAAAAACTGCAGGCAGTTGCAAAAGAAGTTCAAACTATAATTCTTAAAGGCAAGCTTTCAGAAGAAATGCAGGAAGAAGTTGTTGCAGCTTACTCCTGCCTTGACACATCAGAAGAGCTCAAAGGAGTCAAGAGTGCGGAATCATTAATAAAAGCAGGCAGAGACCCTGTTCTTGTTGCAGTTCGCTCTTCTGCAACTGCTGAAGACCTTCCAGGGTATTCATTCGCGGGGCAACAAGCTACTCTTCTTAATGTAAAAGGGAACAATCAATTGATAAAAGCTGTTCAGGAATGCTGGTCTTCTCTGTTCACAGCGCGGGCAATATACTACAGGGAGAAAAATAATTTTCCGCACATGAAAGTTGCAATTGCAGTTGTAATCCAAAAGATGATTAATTCTGAAAAAAGCGGGGTGATGTTTTCTATTAATCCGGCAACAAACAACCAGGAGCAGATTGTAATAGAAAGTGCTTGGGGGCTCGGAGAAGCAGTTGTCTCAGGAGCTGTAAATCCAAACACATATATTATAGATAAAAAAACCAAGAAAATTACTGAGAGGGATATACCTGGCCAAAACTGGATGTTTACAAGAGACCCTCTGAGCGGCAAAACAGTCAAGAAAAATCTTCCGACTGACCAGCAGAAAGCTCAGGTGCTGACTGAAAGAGAAATAGAGGTTCTCAGCAAGTTAGCCCTGCAGGTTGAAAAGCATTACAATTTTCCT
>CAYGVN010000049.1:0-6365 GCA_964353445.1 Candidatus Woesearchaeota archaeon | reverse complement strand
ATTACTGCATTCAAATCATTAACATGGTCGATATGATGATGAGAAACAAAAACAATATCTGTTCTTGGAGGCCTTATTCCGAATTGCTTTGCTCTTGCAGTTGCTCCCGGGCCCGGGTCTACATGAATCTGCCAGCCTGCTAGCTGAATTACAAAGCCGCCAGTGGCAACCATCTGGTTGGCCACAACAACCCGGCCTCCACCTGTACCTAAGAAGATTATTCTGTCCTCTGCCATTATTTCCGAGGACAAAGCAAAATTTTTTGAATTTTGCTAGTCCATCTGATTATTCAGATTGGACTTTCTGAGCTGCATTGAGCTCAGGCTGTCTCATTAAACTTTAAAAGACATCAGCTTTTATATTTTTGGATGGGCCAGTTGCTCAGTCCTTCCCTTTTCTCTCGACAGAGAAAAGGTCTGGACCAACCCCAAAAGAGAGGTGTGTTGATATTCGCTCAAGCACACAAAAATGGGCCAGTAGCTCAATAGTAGAGTGCCTGCCTCGCACGCAGGAGGCTCCGGGTGCGATTCCCGGCTGGTCCATCTCTTTCTTCAAAAGAAAGTCCTGCGCATCCTTCAGAAAGAATTACATTTACGATTTTCTGAGCAAAGCGAAGAAAATCTCCTTTTGGGGAGCTACGGGACCTTTTCTTTAGAAAAGGGTCCGTCCCGACCAGTCCATACAAAAACTTATAAGATTAATCAGCTAAAAAATATAAATGGCAGAAATTTCACCTGAATTAATTGTCGCATATGAGATTTATCACCGTTCAGAAATCGAAAAGAAATCATCTTCTTTTTCAGAATTAGAAAAGACAATAGATTCTGTGACGTTAAATCAAGCGCTGGATATTTTAACTGATTTAGGAATTATTTATACAAAGTGGGAAGAACAAAATAATAAATGGAATCAGGTCTATAGAATATGTAAAGAATCCATAGAGTTCATCGCAGGGATATACAATCCGCCAAACAATTAAGCACAACTCTGCTTTCTAAACTTTTATATATGAGCAAACTCTTTTATTTTAACAGGAGGTAACCTATGGCTGAGAAAAAATCATTTGAGAAGTTTGGCCACTATATCTTTTTGATAGGTATAGTAGTAGCAGTAATATTTGGATTCGTCTGGCCAGACCAAAAAAGCATAGCAGCATTGTTAGCATTGATAGGTTTAGTAGTAGGGCTATTAAATGTAACAACAAAGGAAACAACGCCGTTTTTGCTGGCAACTATTGCGCTAATATTAGGCGCACAGAGTTTTAAACTGATACCATTTATCGGAACCTTTTTGCAGAATATACTTACATACATTATGACATTAGTTGCGCCGGCTGCAGTGGTAGTTGCATTGATAGCTATCTGGAACTTAGCTAGCAAGCGATAAATTTTGTTTTTTCTTTTTTCTTTTGTTTTCAAAACCTTTAAAAATCACCTTAGAGTTCTTTAGACTTACGGGCCTGTAGCTTAGCCTGGTGGAGCGCTCGACTGATAATCGAGAGGTCGGCTGTTCAAACGCGCTGAAAACTGCGGTTTTCGCTGGTTTTCTCTGCGAGAAAGTCAGCCCAGGCCCATGCATGTTAAAATGGGAAAAGATATTATTGCTGAAAAGAGACTGCTGACAGAACAGGGCGTCAAGAAAGCCAAAGAAGAGATAGATTCTATCTGCAAAAGAGAGGAAAAATTTATTTTTGACATCAATGCTTTGGAACCGAACCTGAAAGCTCTTGCTGAGCTTGTAAGGAAAAAGGAGCATTTTGAAAACGAGAGGGATATTTTTGTCCAGTTGCTGGCAAGGCAGGCTGGCCTGCAGAAAGAGCTTGAAAAGCTGAGCAAAAATATTTCTGTCGGGCTTGAACGGTCAAAGATTCATTTGCCTGGCAGAGACGTTATCAAGGCAGAGCTTGCAAAGCTGAAAGAAGAAGAACACAGAATAGAATTCCTGCTCGGCCATATCAAGCAGGCTCTGAAGAGAGAACTTGCCCCCTCCGAGCTCGTCAGCAAGATAATAGATGCAGAAGTCGAGCTTTCAAAATTAGGCGGCGAGAGGCTTCTCAATGCTGTTGATAATCTGCTGAAGAAGCCGCAGATAGCTAAGTCTGATATTATCAAGCTATCTCAGCTTAGATGAGATAAAAATTTATTTTTTCTTCTTTTTGCCGATAAAGTAGTAGATTGCTGCGCCGATTATACCAAGGATGAAAGGTAATGCAATTATTATCCAAAGCACTTTCATTCCAGTATCCAAATCCTTTCTGTTGATTACGTCAACTAAAACCCAAATAAAGGCTATTAATCCCAGTATTCCCCAAATTCCCCACATGCTCATCAGGCCAAGTAGTCCGAATACCATGTTCTTCTAAAGAATTTTATTTAATATAAAGTTAACTGCTCCAAACCTTTAAATAAGTGAAATTATTTAGCAGAGTAAGGATGGCCATAGACATAGAAAAGGTTGCAGAAGCATTGCAGGCTGCTGAAATTGTTATTCTAAAGGCTCTAAAAAGAGTGGATAAAGCTGATATAGAGGCTTTGAAATCAGCAACCGGCTTGTCAGGAGATATTCTTGCGAGAGCTGCTCTCTGGCTGCAAAATAAAGGGCTTGTTGCAGTAAAAGAGCAAGAAGAGAAAATTGTCAGCCTAAGCAATTTAGGAGAAAAGTACACAGAAGAAATTCTTCCTGAAAAAAGATTTTTATCAGTTCTCAAAGAGCCTATGTATCTAGAAGAAATCGAGAAAGCTGGCAGGCTGGGAAGCACAGAGCTGAAGTTCGCCTTGGGCTATCTTAAAACAAAAGGCTGTATAAAATTAGAAGATGGAAAAGCAAGTATCACAGATATAGGCGCAGCATTCTTGAAAAATAAAAGTCTGGAAGAGCTTTTCCTGGAGAAGCTTGCCAGAGAAAAAGAAGTAAATGCTGAAAAATTATCTTCTGAAGAGAAATATGCTCTTGAAGCTCTGAAAAAAAGAGGGCTTGTAATACAATCAGCCCGAAAACTGCGCGATTTTGAAATCACGCATTTAGGCGAACAAGTTGAAGCCCAGATTCTGAAGGAAAAGAAGAGAATAGGAACATTGACTCCAGATTTGATTAAGACAAAAGGCTGGGAAAAAATTAGTTTAAGAAGATATGATATCAGCGCCCCTGTTCCAAGGTTATTTGCAGGAAAAAAACAGGCGTACAGAGCTTTTTTAGATGAAGTTAAAGAAGAGCTAGTTTCAATGGGTTTTGAAGAAATGACTGGCCCGCTGGTGGAGACTAATTTCTTCAACTGCGATTCGCTGTACATGCCGCAGGATCATCCTGCGCGGGGAATTCATGATATTTATTTTGTCAAGGAGCCGAAATATGCAAATCTTGGAAAATATTCCAAATCTGTAAAAGCTGTCAAGCAGGTGCATGAGAAAGGAGGATTTAGCTCAACTGGCTGGCAGACAAAATTTGATGAAAAGGAAACAGCCAGATACATTCTGCGCTCTCAAGGAACAGCGCTTTCTGCGCGCACTCTGATGAGCCCTAACTTAAAAATTCCTGGAAAATACTTTGGAATTGCAAGATGCTATCGGCCGGATAAATTAGATGCAACTCATTTAGTTGAGTTTAATCATTGCGAAGGCATTGTTCTTGGAGAAAAATTAAATTTCAGGCAATTGCTTGGTTTGCTGAGAGATTTTGCAGTAAAGATAACCAAAACAAACAAAGTGAAAATAGTTCCAGTTGCTTATTTCCCATTTACAGAGCCTTCTGTAACAGGCTATGTGTATAATGAAAAACTTGGAACCTGGATGGAAGCATTCGGAGCAGGAATTTTCAGGCCAGAACTGACAGGGGCTCTTGGAATAAAAGTTCCTGTGCTTGCTTGGGGAATTGGTATCGACAGGCTGTTTATGGTTAAAGAAAACATCGTTGATATCCGCCAGCTGTTCAGCTATGATTTGGACTGGCTGAGGGAGGCGAAGCTCTAATGCCGAAATTATATTTTCTTGGTGGAACAGATTTCGAAAAAGGTGAACATAAAGGATTAGTTAAAAAAATATTTGCGGATATTAATAATTCACCAGTAATTCTTGTGTTTCCTTGGACTGCAAAAGTCGAGAAGAAAAAATATAGAAAAAGCACGGTAGATTATTTCAAAAATATTGGCGCAAAGAAAATAATATATCCAGAAATTTCAGATCCTTTGCACAAAATTGTAGAAAAAATAAATTCTTCAGATTTGATTTACTTGCCTGGCGGAGAGCCTAAATTTTTAGTAAAAAAACTGCATGAAAAGAAAATTGTGCCATACTTAAAAAAATATGCTGGCACAATCGTTGGAAATAGTGCCGGTTCTCTTGCGCTGTGCAAGAAATATGCGGTCATAAAAGGACAGGATCATCGCCCAAAAACAGCTTTTGAGCAAGGTATTGGATTAGTTGATTTTGCAGTTTCTGTGCATTATGGAGGACCAAAAAAATTACTTTCAGGAGAGTCGCCAGCTAAGAATCTTAAAAATTTATCAAAAAAAACCAATATTAAAATTTATGCTATTCCAGAAGGACACGCATTAGCATATAATAGCAAAAATCTAAAATTTATTGGAGATGTTTACTTATTTAATAAAGGTGAGAAAATAAATGCCGACAATTGAAATATCACTGAGAGATTTGGAGAAACTTGCAGGCAGGAGACTGCCTCGAGATATTGACGAACTTAATGATGTTCTCCAGAATGCAAAAGCAGAAGTCGAAAGCATGCTTGACGACGAGCTGAAAATCAACATCGAAGACAGCAACAGGCCTGACTTGTGGTGCGCAGAGGGCATTGCCAGGCAGATAAAAGCAGCTGGGCTTCAAAAATACGCTTCCTTCAAATCAAATTTCAAAATTAATGTTGATAAAAGGCTGAAAAATATCAGGCCGTATATTGCCTGCGCTGTTGTGAGGAATGCAAGGCTTTCAGGCCAGATAATAAAGCAAATAATGCAGCAGCAGGATAAGATTGACAGCACATACGGCAGAAACAGAAAAAGGACTTCAATAGGGCTTTATGATTTTGACATGGTAAATTTCCCGCTTTCTTACACACTGACAAGGCCAAATGAAAATGCATTTGTCCCTCTGACTTTTGAAAAGAAACTTACGCCTGCTCAAATCTTAAAACAGCATCCAAAAGGAGCTGAATACGGGCACTTACTCGACGGCTTAAAAGAATATCCGATTTTCATGGACAGCAAGAAAAAAGTCCTATCGATGCCGCCTGTAATAAATTCAAATGATTTAGGCCAGATAACTGAAAAGACGCGGAATGTGCTTATTGAAGTTACAGGAACAGACTACAAGGCTGTAAATAATGTTCTCAAGATAATTGCTTTGACTTTGGCAGACAGAGGAGGGCAGATTCATTCTGTTGCAATAGATTATCCTTACTCGCCAAAAGATAATGCACCTCATCTGGAGACTTCGAAGTTCAAATTAAGCGTCAAGGATGTTAACGATTTATTAGGCACTACCTTTGAAGCATACGAAATCGGGGAATTGCTGGAAGAAGCCAGATATGGGGCCGCTTCCAAGAATAAGAATTTTGTAGATGTTGAAATCCCATGCTACAGGACAGATATCATGCACGCTGTTGACATAATCGAAGATGTTGCAATAGCATACGGCTATGGAAACTTCAAGCCCCAGAAGCTTGAGCTTGCAACAACAGGCAGCCTGTCTGAATTGGAAAAATTTTCAGACAAAGTTAGAGATATTTGTCTGGGCTTCGGCGCTCAAGAAATCATGACATTTACAATGACGAACAAGGAAAATTTGTTCAAAAAAATGAATCTGCCAAGCTCAAAAGTTATTGAAGTTGAAAATCCTGTCTCACTTACTTATTCCTGCCTCAGAAGCTGGCTGCTTCCAAGCCTGCTTGAGTTCTTGGGCAGCAACACAAAAAAAGAATATCCTCAGCTTGTATTCGAAGCCGGAGATGTTGTTGAAGGCACAGATACCATCAGGAAGCTTGCTTTTGTTTCAAGCAATGCAACTGCCAGCTTCACAGATGCAAAGCAGATTCTTGAATCTCTTCTGGCAAATCTCGGCTTAAAAGCAGACGTCAAAGAAGCTGAGCATTCAAGCTTTATCCCCGGCAGAATTGGAAAAATCCTGCTCGGCAAAAAGGAAATAGGAATAATCGGCGAGATGCACCCGAAAGTCCTCAACAATTGGGGAATTGAGATGCCTGTTGTAGGGTTTGAGATTAATTTAGAATTGCTGCGATAACTAAATGTAATTCAGTTTTTTATAATAGCTAGTAATCTGTCGTTTGATTCTTTATGAAATATGTAGTCTTTAACAAGTAATTCAGCTTTTGGATTTATTTTTTTAGACTGACCAGTA
>CAYGVN010000048.1:2124-6581 GCA_964353445.1 Candidatus Woesearchaeota archaeon | reverse complement strand
TGGTAGCGGGTCTCTGTAAAGTCTACTGGGCTTATCTTAATGTAGTCGTCAGGAAGTACAAAGTCGCTTCCAACCATAGTTACTTCATCTGGCTCATCCCATGTCTGGTCAAAAGAAATACCTATTGTTGGTTTAGCTGTAGCTCTTAAGCCACCTAAAACCCATACCCAATCTGGGTCATCTTCATCTTGTCCTATAAACTCGTCTCCATCAGCGTATGTCTTTTCAGCGTCTTCGCCAATAACTAATGTAGCAGACCTTTCTGCCAAGGTGTCTGAATAAAAGGTTTCTTTAACCATTACTCTTAGAGCACCTACTTTTTCTGTATTAGTTACTGTTTCAGTCACGCCATCTACAGATACAATTACCGGTTCAGTAGCTGCAGAACCAACGTTAAGCAGTTTTACTTCGTGTCCGCTAATTGTTACTGTGTCTCCAACAGCCAGGAAAACTTCTTCGCCGACTTGCGCTTTTATAGCGGTATTGCTTGCTGCACCTACTATCGTCAACTTCTTTCCTAAAAAGTCAATGTCTATTGGCTCATCAGATGACGCATTTTCAATGTAGTTTCCATTAACCAAGTCATCGTCAAAGACATAGTAGTAGCCGACAGAGTCCGAAGCTTCTTCTATAAATACATTATCTTTAAAGTCTTCGTCTGGGTTTGTGTTTGTCAAACCTGTCTCCAAAGAAATTCCAGCTGTTAACCTTAGCTCATCGTGGACATCATAGTCATCTTCAACTGTGCCTATATCGATAGTTATTGTAGTATCTTGTAAACCTGCTAAATCATCGTCGTCTAATGCTGAACCAAAGTATGCTGCTTCATTTAGTGCATGGTCTAACAGCATGTCTTCAGATTTTCCGCCTGTTACTGCTGCTTCTTCTTCTGAAACTCCTGCGGATACCTGAGCCAGTGTTCCTGCGATGTCAATTGCGCCTACCATATCAGCTGATGCTGCATCAGCGCCGATTACAAGTAGCCCTACCCATTTTCCATCCTGAACGAATGGTTCTGGATAGTCAGCTAATGTGTAACTAGCTGCTGCTGCGCCAGCGATAGCTGTAGCGCCCATCAATGTCATTGTTCCGATCACTGCAATTTTCTTAATTATATTTTTTGTTTTTAAAACAAAGTCTTGCATTTTTTTCACCTTATCTCCTTTTTAAGGCCATTATGACCTTTAGTTAGGATTAGACTTGAAGTTTTGCAAATTCTTTATAAGGATTATGGTCAATTTAAGGGAAAGATGAATTGTTGACTAAAAAGTAACAAATATTAATAATATATATAGATATAAGATATTAGACAATACGAGCTCGGTTGAAAAAGACAAGTCAAAATTGCAGGAGAAGTTTAAAGAAAGCAATTTTGCCAGCCTTTTTTGCTGGAAAATTTAGATGGCAAAAGAAGACGAAGACAAGGTTCTCTCTACAGAAGAAGTAGACAAATTTATTGAAAACATTGAAAAAGAGGCCAGAGAGAAAGAAGAAAAGGCAAAACCTAAAGAAGACGTTGAAGAGGGAAAGAGAGAAACTAGCAACAGGATGAAGGATTTGAAAATACTTACTGCAATCATGCTTGGCAAAGACAGGAATAAAGAGCTCTCAAAAGTCCTTGACACAGATAAATCATTCACAAGCAAGCAGGTCAAGGGGCTTGAAGAAAAAGGCCTGATTTACAAGGAAGGAACAGGAAAAGATGTCAGGTATGAAGTCAACAAATTCAGGGCGCTTGAATTTTTACAATCTAAGATTGTAATTAAGTGGAAGAAGGAAGATGAAGAAAAAAAGGAAAAGGGAGATGAGGAATAATGGATGAAGATGAAATAAAAATTGGAGAGCCGAAGCCGGTTCACAGGCCAGAAAAAAGAGAAGTTAAATATGAAATACTGGTAGGCCAGCTCATCCTGGCTATACTGGTTGGAATCTTTCTGGCTCTCGGAGCAGGGTTTTTGGTTGGCAAGGAAGTCGGGCTTTCAAAAAGCATCGGCGATGTAAAAGTTGAGAAGCCGGATTACTGCACTGTTGATAAAGCAGGCGGAGCAGTTCAGGTAAAATGCAACGAACTCACAAATGTGTCGCTTGACTCGCTGTGCAAGTGGGTGTCGCCTGAACTAAAAGACAGAATAAAAATTGTAATGATTACATAAACTATTGTTTTGTCTTTTTCAATTCTTTGCCGAGAATAGCGCTCTGAGCTCTAAGCTTCTTGATAATAGAATCATATTCATGAAGCCTGGCTGTAAGATCATTAAGAAGGCCTGTCAGCTCAGCTGTATTTTCTGATATTTTCTCAGGCTCAATAATTTCAATTGAGCTCGGCATCCAGTCAAAAATAAGCCCTATGAGAGTTGCCAGCTTTTCAGCATCGCATTCTATTTCAACAAAGCCGGAGAAGAACTGTGTCTTTTCCACTTTGTCTATTTTTACCTGCTTGGCTTCTCTTATTTTTCTGCCAGTAACTTTCACTTCTTTGTTTTCCTTTGCAAAGTTTTCTGCTACTCCTGCAAGAACTGCATCAACGTGCTCCTGGGGAAAGCCGGCTATTTCTATTATCAGCTTCGTCTTTATCCAAGGATTTGCTTCTGGCATGAGATTTTATTTTTGTAAAGAGTTATAAAATTTGCTCATCACGCTCGCACCATTTGTGTGATGTGAGGCCGCGAATTGCTGAGAAAATAAAATTAATTCGCTTCATTTGCGACTGACAACAAGCGCAGCAACCAGAACCACGAGGCTGCCTGAGAAGAGCAGGAGGGCTGTTATCAAGCTAGCATTGCCTTTGCTGGTCCATATTGCTGCTCCAGCAGTTTTGGATATGCTAAGATTTGAAGCCTCGTAGGTTATTTCCTCGTCAGTTTCCAAAAAGTTTTCTGGTTCGTCAGCTTCTGGCTGTTCAGAGGAAGTTGTTTCATTGCATTTGATAACTTTAATTTCTTTTGAATCATCAAAAGTTCTGTTATCTGTTTTTGCCCGCGCTTTCAGGGTATAAATGCTGATGTTTGCATCAGCTTTCACAGCATTTTCCAATTCAATTTCTTCAGATTCGCCTGCCGGCAGGCTGAGTTCCTGTATATTCCCTGACCAGCCTCCTTCTGTAGCCAAAACATGGCCTTCGTAAACGTAAGAATAGACCTCGAAATCTTTTGAGACGTTGAAATTATTCTTAATTTCAACCTGAATTTCAAAACTTTCTCCCCGGCAGACCTGCTCTAGAGCTGATATAATTTTTATTTCCACGTCTTCTATCTCTTCAGGTGTTTGATTTTCAGGTTCTGCTGGCAGGTTGTCCTCATCATCTAGGCTTTCATTTTGCTGCTCATCATCTTCAATCAGAGGCTTATTTTGTCTTCCAGGGCTTCCGCCGAGGTCTGTGCTCTGATGCTGGTTGCTACCCTCAGCTAGCTCTATTGAATAGCCTCCTAAAGCAATATTTTGATAAATCACACTATCTTCAGTGCCATTATTTGCATCTATCAGAATAATTGTATCTCCATCAACATTGTTTAATCCATTATCGCACATTTCAGAAACATTAATATGCAAAGCCAAAGCACTTGCATCAACATTAAATTTAGAATAAACTTTTGTTCCACTAGCTGGACCATCTGTAATTATTGCATAACTTTCAGGGGGCAAAATCATTGTTGTGTTCAACTTGAGTTGGCTGTCTGCATTGTCGATGTAGCCTGCTGACAAAGGACTCCCGCATAAAGTCCAATTAGTTAAATCCTTTTCTGCACCATCATTGTAAATCTCTACCCATTCACAATAAGAATCGGAGCATTGAGAAGTATCGTTTGGATTATACATAATTTCATTAATAACAACTTGAGCGCTGGCAATTGGAATAATTAAAATTCCTACCAGAATCAAAATTATTTTTTTATTTAATTCCATATTCCTGGAATTTTCTCCTCGCAGAATTTGCATTTTCCCTCGGAAATATTATTTTCTGTCACAGAAAAACCAGCTCTTTTAATCAAGGCTTTTTTGCAAGATGGACAATAAGTTATACTGCCTTCTTCATCGTGGATGTTGCCTGTGTAGACATAATTCAGGCCTTCTTTAATTGCAAGTCTGCGGGCTTCTTTTACAATATTTGGCGAGGTCGGAGTCTTATCCAGCATCTGGTAAGCTGGATAAAAAGCGCTGAAATGCAGAGGAACATCTGCACCTAAATTTTCTTTGACCCAGATAATTAATTTCTTAATCAGTTTTTTGTCATCATTTACATCAGGAACAATCAAATTTGTAATCTCAAGCCAGACCCCCTGCTGTTTTAAAATTTTCAGGCTATCTAAAATAGGAGCAAGCCATGCTCCTGTGTATTTTCTATATATCGCATCATCAAGAACTTTCAAATCTATATTTGCTCCGTCAATATACCTGCAGGCCTGTTCAAGAGGCTCGGAATTGATAAACCCGTTTGAAACTATTATATTTTTTATCTT
>CAYGVN010000048.1:0-2024 GCA_964353445.1 Candidatus Woesearchaeota archaeon | reverse complement strand
TTGCAGCTTGCATTATTTTTTCAGGAGGAAGCTCGACAGAGGCGACATCTTCTGGGCATGCCTGTGCAACATCCCAATTCTGGCACCAGAGGCATTTCAAGTTGCAGCCAGCTGTGCCAAAAGAAAATGCTCGCGAGCTAGGCAGGAAATGATAAAGCGGCTTTTTTTCAACAGGGTCGACAGAAGGAGAAATTGCATGAGGATAAACCATTGACCAAAGCGCGCCGTTAATGTTTTTACGGGCTCTGCAGTACCCTTTACTTCCTTTTGCAATCAAGCAAGCTCGCGGGCAGAGAAGGCATCTCACACCGCCGTTTTCTCCCCGCCAAAAAAGAGCCTCTTTCATTTGTTTGTAATATCACAGCTTCGCTATAAATTTTACTCAAAGCAAGAAGTAAACAACTTATAAAAACTTGCCAAGACAGATTAATTTTGGTGAGTTAAATGCCGTTCTTCAAAAAGAAAAGAGAGCTCGAAGAAATGCCAGAAGGCATTCCTGAGCTGCCAGAGCTTCCTCCATTGCCTCCTGCACCTGAAATGGAAGAAGGGTTACCGGAATTTCCTGAGTTAGAAGCTCCTCCTATTCGTAGATATACGAGAGCCCCGATGGCTCCTCGCGAGATTGCTCCTCCTGAAGAAGCAAAAGTTTTCGTGCGAATAGACAAATACAGGGATATCATGAAGACAATTGAAGGAATGGAGTATAAGATGGATGAACTCCACAGAACCCTAAATAAAATATCCGGAATTAAAAACAAGGAATTTGAAATTGTTGAAGGCTGGGCAGCCATGCTGGCTGAAGCCAAGGCGAAATTAGACGAAGTAAGCTCTAAGTTAGTTACTCCGAGCGAATAATTTGTTTTCTTTTATTTCTACTTTTTCCCTAGAACTGCGTTGCTCGGGTTTTATTAAACAAAATAAGTGCAGGGGACAGGCATCCAAAAATTTGTACAACTTTTGCCGGAACTTAGCTACAAACACAAGTAATTTATTGTTGTTTTGACAGCCCAAACATCTCTTTCTCAATTTCAGCTTTTTTGGCTATGTTGAGATGATAAGCATCGCCATGCAGGGTCTTGCCGTAAAATACAACAAGACGCTCTTTAATCAAATCGTTAAGAACATCTTTTACAAATCCGTAAAGATGCGGCGGCATTCCTGACTGAAGGCGTTCAAAGAGAAGGTGGCCTCTGCCCCATGCACCTTTAGAATACAATTTTCTTAGTATTGTTAATCTTATCTTTTTGTATTCATCTGAAAAGAGTTTCTTGCCCATCAGCGTCTTCGCACAACTTGCTTAGCCAGCAGTTCTTCTGTCTGTAATCTTATAGTCTCCCAGTAGAATTCCTTGAACCTCTGCACAGCTTTATTTATGCTGTTAAGCCTATAAAGCTTGGCCTTGCCGATTTCTCTTGTAAGCTCAACAACTTTGGTCTTTTCAAGATTAGGCCAGAAGAGCTTCAGCGTTGCGTAGCCAACACCAGAATTCTCTGCAATATCTTTCATCGAATAATCAAATTCTTCGTGCACAATCAAAAAATCCAAAACTCTGTTTATCGGTGTGTCGCCAAATACCTCCAAAAATATTGACCTGTTTTCCATGAATTTTATTAGAAATCACTAATTTATAAAAGTTTCTATTTTTAGCCCTTGAGGGCTAAAATTATGCAGGGGACAGGATTTGCATCTGACAAGTCAGCTGAAAAGGTTGACTTCGTCAACTTTGAACCTGTGAAGGGACTAACCCAATGGGTCCTAAGCCCATCGCTTTTGACCACTCAGCCACCCCTGCACGAACGTAGTGAGTGCAGACCAGCAAAACCAAGTTTTGCGCTGCCTGCATTATACTAAAACTTCAAAAATCGTTTATAAATATTGTTAAGCGCCAATCTCTGTTTTAAGTGCGTGCAAATTGCCCTCGAGCTTTCTCAGTGCAGATGAAAAGTCCCTCTCCATTTTTTCTTCGTGCTTCTTGACTTTTTCTTCTTTTTTAAGTTCAATTTTTTCTTTTTCCATAATTCTTT
>CAYGVN010000047.1:0-6762 GCA_964353445.1 Candidatus Woesearchaeota archaeon | reverse complement strand
CGCTTTTCTAATTATTCTTACTGGTGACGCGTCGTACGTCTGCATTAAACCCCATAAATTATTCTTACCAAAATCATCAAATTCTAAGTTTGTGGGTTCTTTGTTTAATTTTTTAGCTAGCCAATTTACAGCTTTTTTAACATGTACGGAACTTTTCCAGTAATTTAAAGGCACATGTTCTAAAGCGAGCCATGGCGTTTCTGTAAGCAAAGGATCATAATTTTCAGAATTTTTATCGGAAAATCCTGCTGCATTAAATGCTTGTAAAGGAGAGCTAGAATAATACTGCACTAACAGCCCGTATAATTTATTTTTTTGGAAATCGCCCTTTTGAGGGTATAAAATTTGTTCTTCTTTTAATCTATTAATAATAATCTCATATTCTTCTCCATTACTAATCCTTTCTTCTAGAACCGGAACTCTATTGATTTTTGTTTTATTTTGTTTTTTAAAGTTATCAACAAAAGATTCTATAACATATTTCCGATGATTATATTTTTCCCAAAATCCACGTGGGAACTGTTTTCTCATACCTTTTTTAACGTCATCCCAAATCTGAATACACTGTTCTTTAGAATAGTCTTCTCTAATTCGTTTAAGCAACTTTTCTTCTGCTTTAGAGATGTGTCTAGTTTTTTTCATTTCAGCCTCCAACACCGCCAGCCAATTTTTTCTTTATTTCTGCATTGCTTAGTTTTCTTACGTATGGATTAGGTGCTGTGTATCTTCCATTTGATATTGAACGCCCATTTCCATCGTCTTCAAATACAGCGTATGTGCCTATGTCATCATTTAATATTCCAGCAAGATGGCGGCCTATAATGGAAAGCTCGGCTATTGCCTTTTCCAGCCCATTGTGAGAACTTTTAGCTTCAACAGCTATAATTCTTGGATGCCATGGCAGCTCATCAGTTTTCTTAAGCATAACAAGGTCTATGTCAGTGCTTTTGCCGTTATAGCCAGTAATAATATAATTTGGAATAATTGTCTCTACATCTTTATGTGTCAGACAAGATTCTACCAGCTCAGGTTTTCTTGCTAGCTTCCAAACTAAATTTTCATGTTTAGGGCTTTTTATTATCATAGCTACCTCTTTGGTATCAATATATTGTTATCAAGAAGTAGTATATATCTATTTATAAATATATCGGTTTACGTAGAATTACGTAGATTTGTAGCCTAATTTCGCATCAAGGTTATCTATAACAAGCATATTAGCAAAGCGTCCCCGTTCACTTTTAACAAAAGGCTTTTTGTCTTCCACAACAACTATTCCTTTTCCATCTTGCCAGTCAACACGTATACGATAAACAATCAGATTATTATAGAGAAATAAAGCATTGTTAAGCTTCTCATCTTTAAAATAAGGCTTGCTTTGCCTTATTTCTTTCTCAGTTGCTATGCCATTAAGCTCAATTTTATACACATCTCCATTAGAATAAAGATCTTTGACCGCCATTATTTAGCCTTGATCAAAACAGCATTAACCATGCCGTCTCTTGTAGGCTTGGAGGTAATCTTTGCCAGGCCGGCGTCTGTCTTGATAACAGCGCCCTTTGTTATTACATTCATACGCACGAAGTGCCTGTTAGCAGGGTTTTCAACTACTGTCCGGATTTTGACTTTCTGGAACTTTCCGTCTGTGTTCAGATTTGCGTGGCTGGCTGTCAGCAGTGTAGTTGTTTTTGTAGTTTTCCGGAAGCTTCTCCGCTTTTTGGTTCTGCTGTCTGTCTTCTCAGACAATTTTGTATAAACAGCATCAGAGCCTATCTCAAAAGCTCTCTTCTTTCTAGCAGGCCAGTATCTTCCGCCGCTGGCTTTCTTCTCAGCTCTTCCCTGCCAAAGTCCCATATTTTAACTTCTGAACATCAGCTATTTAAATTTAACTAATTCAAAATCTTTTTAAATGCAATTTCACTAATTAGTAACATGGCAAAAAATCGTAATCGGGAGACGTTATACTCTCCTTTTGATGAAATAGGAAGCATGAGCAAAGTAGCTGTGGTAGCAAATTATTGGGCCGAGGCTGCAAACTACCGGGCTGAAGAAGCCCGCAAAAATCCGCTTCCAGATACATTTGGTTATAGAGAAAATATTACAGAGCCAAATAAATTTATCTTAAGCGTGATTGAAAGATATAAGCCGGATGCGCCTGAAGAGTTTATCAAACGTGTGATAGTAAATCTAAATAAAATAAATAATGATGAAGAATTAAGTAAAGCAGTAGGCAGAGAACATTTTGCACAAACAGTTGCTTGTTTAATAAAATATGAACAATTATGTAATATAACAAAATTAATAGAAACAGACGATGGGCTGGAAGAAGTATGGGAAGATAAAGAGGAATGGATGTCTCCGGATAAGATGGAGAGATTATTAATTGGTCTAGGCGCTCCGCCCAGCGTTGCTGAAATGGCCCGAAATATGTACACTAACTCACGACCTATGGGAACTTTATGTAATGAAGTTGGCACGCCTTGTTTAAATCATAAAGTTAAAAGGATGAGAAAAGAATTAGCACCCCCAGAAGTAATGCAGTTAATAAGTGCAGATAAAACTTTAATTGATATTGAAAATAGAGAAAAAGAGCTAAATAATATTAGAGCACGAGTTACTAGTTTTATACAAGCATATAATAGATTTATTAAATATAATCCTATAAAAGTGAATAACGGAGCATATAAGAATTATATCATTTTTCCATCAACGTGTACATCGTTTATAGAGAGATTAGGTAAAAAATTGTGCAATGAAGTTTCTAAATATTATAGCAAACAAAGCGTGGAATTTGACGATTCTTTATGGAGCCAGCAAACAAATATGTGGATATTAAATCATCCTGAAAAGATTAAAGAATTATATGAAGAAAAATTAGATTCTTATCTGGACCAAGCTAGAAAAATTAAAGAAGATATTGCTGGCAGACAGCAGTTTGTTGAAAGAGTATACAATAAAAATAAATTCAACTAAAATGTCAAAACGGATATCACAGCAGGCAATGTCGATGTACAAGAAAGTGCGCGAAAGGCCGTGCACTTCAAATGAATTGAAAAATAAATTTGGAATTACAAGGCCAAGACATATTCAAATTAAATTGCGCGTTAGATATAAACTAATTGTAAATAGAATTGAATATTCTCAACATTTAAGCATATACTATATACCTCGGCACAGTAAAATAATTTATCGATGGCTGGCACAATATAATAATAAAATTAAAGATAATTACACACTGGAAGACTGGTTTGAAAAATGCCAGAAATACGAAATTAAGAGCGCTAAACTTGTCGAACATACTACTGATATAACGCAAATTTTAGGGCTACACAAAAAGTTAGCAGATCTGCGTGAGAAAATTTTTTAAAAATAGACAGCAACCTTTAAATATTGTCCTTATTTGTGAATAACTATGGACATTGAAAGACCACTCGATGCACTAAACGCTGCGAGGAACAAGAGAGTACTTGTAGAGCTGAAGAGCAAGAGACAGCTAGTCGGACTGCTGAAAGCTTTTGACATACACATTAATCTGGTTCTCGACGATGTCGAGGAAAGAGAGAATGGTGAAATGCTCAGAAAACTCGGCAATGTGTTTGTGCGGGGAGATATGATTGTTTTAATTTCGCCGGCTTAGGTGAATTCTTAAAAGGGTATGGGAAAAGGAACTCCGTCAAAAGGCAAGCACAGCGGTAAAAAAACCCACATTAGATGCAGAAGGTGCGGAAAAGTAACTTATCACATGCAGAAAAAGACCTGCGCATCCTGTGGCTTCGGCGGAAGAAAAAAGTGGAGAGCATACAGCTGGCAGAACAAAAGACGTGGAAAGAGATTGAGATGAGGAGGTAAGTTATGCCAAAAGAAATTCCTTTAGGTACTGGCCCTTTAAAAAAAGAACATATTAATAAAATAAAAGAATTAATGGAGTATTCGTCAAAAAGTCCTCAAGAGGCAAAAATAATCGCTGAGGATATAAAAAAGATAATTGAATCTTCTGGTGATAAAATAAGAGAATATAGATTACATTGGAAAGGTCCACATTTCTTGCACCCAAGTCAGACGTTTCAGTTGCAGAGAGGTGGCGAAAAAATAGCTGAAACTGCAGCTTTCAACCCTGAATCAAAGAATTTTGAATATTACATTTGTTTGGGTCGAATGCTTAGGAACATAGGACTAATGCTCACCAATAAAGGGAATGCATATTATAGAGACGCAACTAAAAAAGGATTCGATAAAATATGGCGCGGAAATGGTATAGCTTAGAAAAAATGTTTTTTAGCAATTTTATCAATTGTGAAATTAATTAATTTTGTATGATCTTTATATAGTTGTTTTGAAACAATAGTGTCTACGAAACTTTTGTAAAAATTTAAATTATGAGTACAAGTTTTGATATCTTTAGATTTTTTTGCAAGATCCCAAAATTGTCGCTCTATTTTTTTTGCAGATTTATTGCTCTTAGCAAGAATTTGACAAGTAACTGGAAAATATAATAGACCTATAAATTCGTATTTTGAAAGTTCACCTTGTTTTGTCAGATCCTGTATTTGACGAGCTTTTAAATTAACTGCACCTTTTGTTAATCCAAGCTGTCCAACAATATCCTCTGCTAAACCTTCGGAATAGATAGAATGTAAAGTTAGATGCGTATCTCCTGCGCTGTAAGACTCTCCGTTCTCGGCAGTAGCATCAAATAATTTTGCATACCATTCATCAGCATTAAGATCGTATGCTTGATTCAAAGTTATATCGTGCGCTATCTCGTGTCCGCACATGGCATAAATTGATGCAGCATCTGTAGGATAGTATTTTTTTAAAATATCTTCAGCGACTACAGTTAAAGGAGGTGTTCTATCATATTCACTGAACATAGGCACATTTCCGTCCCGATCCTTTAGCACCGGAAAATCATCTGATGGAAACAGATCGCATTGACTGTAATCTTCGTATAAGTGCACTTCTATTTTAGAATTGGTAGGTTTGAAGTCTAATTTTTGGCAAAGCTCTTCTAGATCGACAAAACTTCGCTCTAACAGATTACCCAAAGTATTATTCTTATCATGTCTTGAAACTTTGATTTCTAAATTCATTGTTACTTTAAAGTAGCTAATAGATATTTTAAAGCTTTTCTATTATAACTCAAACTCCTATTATTGATATTTAGACCCAACCTAACCACATAGACAAAACTAAGAGTCCTGCTAATCCTAACATTATAATTCCGGATATTAAATGAATTTCTTTGACGTGTTTTTCTCTCCACAGCCTGAGTTTTTCTGTGTCTGCCAGGCCGGCGTAGACTAAGATTGTAATTGCAATCATCGGCAGGACAAAGATGAAATTGTAAAGTATCAGCAGAGGAATCGCACCTGCCCGCGTAGTCTCTTTTGCAAGCAATCCAAGTATTACCAAGTACGGGCCTGAAGAGCAGGGAAGCAAAAACAAACTGCAGAAGAAGCCTGCAGCAGCTGCGCCTGGAACAGAAGCAACGCTTTTTATCAGGCTCTGCGCCAGAGGCCTCCATCTCAATGGGATTTCAACAGCAAGAGCTCCTGGCTTGTATGCAAACCAGTCTTTGATGCTTAGAAGTCCAACTACAAGCGTAACAATTACCACAGCATAAAAGAAAATATGCGCGACGCCGCTTATCTGCACAGCTGAATAAATTCCCATACCCATCATGAAATATGAAATATAAACAGCTGTTGTGAACGCCAGGCCGGCTCCAAGAACTCTCCATTTCCTTCCAGCTAGAAGAATAGTTGTCAGTAAAAGTGTCAGCACAGCTAAGGTGCAGGGGTTTATTGCATCAACAGCAGCAGCTCCGATTAAAGTTGGAATTGTTATTTTTGTCTCGCCAACCATTGGAGATGTCGGGCCTGTAACTGCAGTCGCATTTTCTTTGCAGGCGATCTGCTCAATTGGCGAAATGCAGCCTTCTGAAATACACCTTTTGATTTCAGACTCAATCTGCTGAGTTGTTTTTGAGCTGTAGCCTACTATCATTTTATCGTCTATGAATACAGTAGGAACTCCCTGGACAGTAGAATTGCAGGCTCCAGCAAGCTGTTCGAACAGCTTTCTATTGCTGTCATTGAAATAAACTTCAAATTTCTTGATTTCAAGATCAGGATATTTTTCCGAAAGCCCGTCAATAAAAGGCTCCATTGCCGCGCAGTGCGGGCAGCCAGCTCCATAAAACATGTAAAGTTCAACTTTTTCAGCTGCCGAAACAGCATAGAGATTAAGTAGAAAAATAGCCAAGATTGCTACCAATAATATCTTCTTCATCTTGTAAATTTGTTTTACATTGCTTAAAAAATTTGCTTTCGCAAGGCTTATAAATAATATATGAATGGCAATTCATATATGAAATGTCCAGCGTATAAGTTTTTTGAAACAATTGCTCCAGACATGCGGATAAAGATACTTTTTGCCCTTAAAAACAGGGCAATGTCTGTTAATGAGCTCGCAGAATCCTTGGGAGAAGAACAGAGCAAGATTTCTCATAATCTGAAGAAGCTCAGTGAATGCAGATTTTTGGAAGTAGAAAGAAAAGGCAAGAGAAGGATATATTCCCTGAACAAGGAAACTGTCCTTCCTCTATTGAATCTTGTCGAAAAACATGTTCAAAGGTTTTGCTGTGAAGGCTGCGGCAAGGTGAAGGAATGACAATTTATTTGGATAATGGGGCAACAACAGTAACAGATCCTGAAGTAGTTAGAGCCATGATGCCTTATTTCACAGAAAAATATGCCAACGCAT
>CAYGVN010000046.1:0-6768 GCA_964353445.1 Candidatus Woesearchaeota archaeon | reverse complement strand
GTTCACGGGATTCCGCAAGCAGCTTGGTATATTCGTAAACTTCTCCGCCGACGACATTTCTGAAATACGCAAGTATATCCTTGCCTATATGACGTGCGCGGACAGTATTGCCCGTGACCATACCGAGGTTCTTGACGATTTTCTTCCCTTCAATAGTGGCTGTGGTCGTAATTATCATCTAATAATTCCTTTGCTGCATTATCAAGCTCTTTCATATCAAGACAGCCTCTCTTGCTTTGTATTATTAAAGCCCAAAAGAGATTTATAGTTTTTCATTGTGGTTCAGCTAAAAGCCTTTAGCTTAGCTTGTTTTTGAGCCAGCTTCTGCTCGCAGGCGCGCTTAAGAGTAAAATAAATCTCTTCTTTTGACAGACCAATTACTTCCCCCGGCTTTTTGAGAGCTTTCATCATCGAATATATAATATCATCAGGCGACGGATAATGAGTTGGAGGGGCAACATCATCATCTTTCAATTCTATATACTTTATAACTTGACCTGGTTTTGCTTTTATACTCGTAGCAAAATTTATTTTCGGTGAAGGCCTATATTCTTCTGGACTTTTCGTAAGCTCAAAAAAATTTACCAAATCTGCAAGAGGTATATTTTTGCCGGCAATCTCTTGCCCTAAGCTATCTAAAAAAGCGATGAATTTCGGCCTGCCGCCGTCAAAAATCGCACGCATGCCATTTACAGCAGCCTCATTGATTTTGTCTGCTCGCCTTTTTACAATAAGCTGGTTCTTTTTGCCGGAATACATTTGTCTTTTGCTGTTTGGTATTTCATAAATTGGCTCGCTGCCAATTGGGAATCCAACTTGCACATATAATTTTCCCAAATGCTCGGGCTGAATTAATTTTCCTTTTACCGAATTAAAAGATTCTAAAGCATCATCCAGAGTTTTAACTAAAAACAAATTGCCCCAGTCTCCGCAAATTATTTTTCCTTTCAAAGGTTGCAGCAGCTCTGTGAGTTTTTCTTTATATTTCCTAGGCAGATGGCTGGAATAGAATTCCTGCCTGTCGTGCAAAATTAAAAATGGAAGTTCAGACAGCAGTCTTCTGTCCAATCTTCTCCTGAAGTCATATTTCGGCTCATTCGTATCACTATATTTTTTTAAATTATCAAAATAAGAGGTAAGAATCAAATTAGCTGCTTTTGAAACTGGCTGCCTGCCTGATACGCTGAGTTCTTCTCTTAATGCCTGGCCTACAATATACCCGTGCAGTTCTCGCATGCTCACAAAAGCAATTTCCATCACTTCTTGCTGGGGAGCAAGCGGCATCAGGCTAGCTAAAATTTTATGCTTTACATCGCTGTAATTTTCATATCCGCTAATTTTTTGCTGCGGAGGAACAGCTGGCCTGATAATTCTTTCGTCTTTGCACAGGCTGTAAACAAAGTTGCTGATTATTTTGTAGGCATAATCTGTTTTCTTGCTTCCGCCTCCGCCAACTAACCTCAAGTCAAAAGTTTTGTAGGAATTGCTCGCGTTTACATAACCTTCTGTTATTCCAAGCCTTTCGTCAAGCTCGAGCAAAGCTTTTGTGTCTCCTTCCAAACAATATCTGTACACCTTGTCTGGGTCTTTTTTAAGCCAATAAGGAATATCCGCTGTATCAATTTCCAACGGCTCTCTGCAGAAAAAAGTTCTTACAGCATCTTTTAGCCTGGCAGAAGGCATTGGGTAAAGCTGTGGTACGATTTCCATTAAATCAAGCTGATAGTAATTTCCGCTTTTCAAATTCTTTATACTCAGATTTCTGGCTCTGTTTTTTCTAGTAGGCTCGTCGTAAGCCCGTCCATTCCATGTGTAAACTAAAAGAGCCTGGTTTGTATTATCATTAAGTTCTGTTAAGAGCTCGGGTTCGTCTGCACATTTTTTGGCATAAGTCAAATTGGAAGAGGTTCCATAGTAAAGCAGTTCCTCCAGATTTTTATCAGCAGACCTGAAAATAATGCCTGCACATACTATTGGGTCTGTTGCAGCTTCAACAGATGAAAAAATATGATGCTGTGGTAAAGTTTCCAAATCATAATAAAGTCGAGGCGGAAGATAATTCATTTTATCTTTCAATATTTTTATTTGATTTATTATTCTATTATCAGTTTCAGCAGAAACGTAATCAAAAGGCGCGATATTAGAATTCAGCAGCCAATCTAATTTCATATTCTGGATAGGAAAAACGCATTCTTTTCCAAGGCGGTCGATTAAAGCTTCTTCGATTCTGTTTTTATAGTAAAGATTTTTTAGGATAACTTCTGTCAGCGGCCATTTGGTGCCTCTGATATATTTGTAAACTTTTTGGCACCTATAATTTTCTGGATCAATATCTGCAAAAATTTCATTTTCTTTTTGCAGAATCTGTTCAACATAAGAAGGGCTTTCTCTTACATAAATAGCTGGTTTGTATTGTTTGTCTATCAGTTCTGCAAAGCCTTTGCCGGTATCTAAAGTTAAAATATAATAGGCATCTTTGCTTTTTTTATCCAGCTTGTAATCTATACGAACAAAATTACCCTCATAAACCATAGTTACTTTATAATAGTAAATATTTTTATGTCTTTTCAATGTTAATTTAAATATGTTAAGAAGGAGCACACCAGAATCTCTGCTGAATACTTATATCAGCAATTTGATAAGGCCTGAAGATATTTTCTGGCTCAATAAAGATGCTATTGAAGAATATCTGGAAAATTCCTGTTATAATTTTAGAAAAAAGGCGGTAAAACATCTGGAAGAGCTCGTAGGCGATGAATCTTCAAAGTCTGACAGCTGGCTGCACGGGCATTGGCAAGCTGTTCCGCAGGTGAGCCAAAAAGAAGCTTATTTCTTCTTTTCAATTACCGGCTCTTTTGAGACTTTTGATCCAGAGGAACACACTGACAATCCAAAATTAAGATTTACAGACGGTCTGGATGAAATGAAGAAAGGAGTTTATGATTTCAGTTCTATTTTAAATAAATGGAGTGCAGACAAAGTATATTTTATTGAACTTGACTGGCTGGCTCTTCCATTCCCACTTGAATTTGATTCAGAGCAATTCAAACCACTTCTTCCAGAGCAGATAAGGCCTTGCTACGAAACTCATGAAGTTTATCCTTCTGCCTGGGATATAGGGCTTAAGAAAATTAGGAGCAGAATCAGAAAAAAATGGGAAGAGGAGGAAGCTAAATTCAGCAAAAGCGAAGAGCTGCTCATTAAAGGCGGAGAAGAAGGTGCAAAGCAGTACAAGAATTTAATGCTCACCAAGAAAACTTTAATCAGAGCAATAATCGACCTTCAGTTGATTAAATTTTGCGAAAGCCAGGAGCTAGATAAGAAAGATGTGTACATTTTAATGTCAAAAAAAGATTTCCAGCCTTACAGGCATATATTCGACAGATATAACTACGAGCTAATAAACCCATATTCAGAAAGTTCTGTGAGCACGCAGGAAACATACAGAAGAGGTGCTGCATTCTCCGAGGAATGCCTGAATTTGGTGAAAAAAAAGCTTGATAAAAAATTCATAAAAGCAAAACAGGCGACTTTAGTATGACATACCCATTTACTCCAATAATTTGCCATAAAAGCGGTGTTAGGCTGTATACTTTAGGTTGCGAGCCTAAAGAAGAATTTAAACAGGAGCTTGAGCGATTTCAAAAAGTTTCTGATGTCAAATGCACGCTTGACTGGTTCAATTTGATAAGAAAAAAAGGGGACTCTCTTTATAAAAAAGGAAAACGTATTTTTGATTTTCCTCGCGGCGTTGAAGATGTCTGCGATTCGCTGAATGAAACTTTGAGAAAAGAAAATTCTGCACTGGTCGACATCGAACTTATCTATAAATTATTAAACGACAGAACAAACATAATAAAACGGCTTGGAAATAGAAGAGAACTAAAGTTAGAGCCGGATGCAATAGAACGTTTTGACGTCAGAGGCTCTGAGCTCAGCGATCCTTTTTGCACAGTTGGCACCTATACTAATAGGAAAGAGCTATACACTTTTTCTGAAAAAAGTAAAAAGGCAATAGCTGAAGGAAACCTTGTTCATTATTTGGCTTTAATGGATCCTCCATTTGAGCAGTATTTTCCTCGGGATTTTTTTGAGGGATGGAAAAGAAAAGATTACTGCGAAGTTTCCCAGTTGATTGAGCTGGACATACATGGCGAGAAAATTAAATTTGAATTTACTCCTGATGCTGCTGCAAGATACGGCAATTCTCTAGTTATTGTCGATATCAAATCAGGCAGAGGCTACAAGAAATACTTCCCTCAGCTCGCCAGCTATTTAATCGGCTTGGAAAAAAAGACTGGCTTGGAAGGACAGCTGGGAGTTATTTTCAACCTTGTGCCAGGAGAGCTTTCTGAGAGAAACTTGCACACTTTTGTGCTTGATGAAGAATTGAGGCAGACTGTTGAAGACAGAATCTACGAATCCTATATTGACCTTAAAGAATTTGAAGAAAATCCGAAAAAACTGCTGGAAAAGCGGGACAAAAACAAAAAACATTGCAAGGAATGCTATGAAGACCAGAAGAAATTCTGCTGGGAATGCCTGGAAAAAATTGTTTCAAACATTTAGAGCCACTTATTTGCTAACTTGCGCATATAAGTTCTTGCCCGCTCCATGTCTTTCTCGCCTGCGACATGATTGATTGTTGCTGAAACAATTTCGCCGTCTATTTCCAGCCTTGCAGACTTTATTTTGCATATAGGTTCGTCGTAAGCTCGTCCGTTCCGTGTATTCTTCTTATCCTTAAAATCCCTGTAAACGCCGTCAATGAATTTTTCAACCTGAAACTGGACAATTCTATCTCTGTTGGAGGTTAATGCATAGATATTCTTCAATTCCTTTTCGCCTGTTTCTGTCAGGTTATAAATATAATACCCAAATTTATTGAACTGCATGCAATAGCCTTTCCTCTTCGTGCTCAGAGCATGCAGGCTGTTTGTCACTGAAGTTAAACTTGAATTTGAAACTGCGCTGAAGAAATTTCTAGTTCCCCACGTATCTTTTTTTAGATAGCTGTCTTTTGCTATAAGCAGATATAAGTAAAATCTAAATTGAAGCTCATTATTGCTTATTTTTTCAGAGAACTCCAGCCGTTCATTCCACGGATTAAAACAACTTAGCAGGTCAAATTTGTTCCAGAAATCTGAATATGCTTCATAGAGTTTGATGTTTTTGCCTCTATAATCTGGAGCAACATCTAAGAGGGATTTATTTTCATACTTGAATTTTCCTGCAAGAAGAGTTTCTATGCCAATTGTCTCTATCTCCCCACCTGAATATTTTGAAATAGCATCATCTATCTTCTGGATCAAATCAGCTCTCTTGTATAGCTGAGGATTTGGGTTGAAATCCAAAATTGTAGGCATTTTTTAATCTCCCCGTTCAAATTCTATGTTAGCAAGCACTTTGGCCAGCTTCCAAAGCACGTAGAGGTTTACAAGTGGTATAAATGCTAAGATAAACCAAAGCAATGTGCTCTCAGGCTTTTTGGCAAATTTCATTTTTCACCCCCAATTAATTATAATATTGCAAAGAACTAAAGCATATAAAAATTATGGCGCCAGGCTCCACTTAAGGAGGTAAATGGCCACTGACGAAAATTAGAAAATGCCTGGCGCATTTTTCTTGGAGAGGTTAGCCATCAACGGTCCAAGCAATTGCTTTTCATACCGAGATAATGAAGCTTCAAGAGGAGGATAAAAATCAAATTTCTTTATTTTGGAGGTGAAATCAACAATTCGTGAAGAACCCTTTGCCATTATAGGCACTTGAACCTTCTTTTTGGTTATATATTCGAGGAGATTATAGTATTCTTTTGCCTGCTGTTCGTCATTTAGATTAAAAATCTGTACTTTTGGCCGCTTGAATCGTTTTTGACCTGTTTTCAAAAAGTGTTTCTTTTTGAAAGCTAGCTGAGTTTTACTCAGCTTTGATTTTTTTGATTTCATTTTCCCTCCTTAGCATAAGGTGCGCGGTTTAAAACCGCGCAAGACTTTGTTCGGATTGTAAGTTTTTACAACCCATACTTACATTTTGTAAGTTATTATATTTAAAGCTTTCGTTATTAAAGTATATAATATAGTTTGGCTTTCAAACCGATTAGTTTTTATATTTGTATGGCTCTTAATTGAATATGCTTGATAAAATTGATATAAAAATTATTCATCGCCTGGGCAAAAACGGCCGTATTTCTCTCACTGATTTATCAGCTGGCATGGACCTGTCAAGGGTTGCAATTGCAAACCGCATTGAGAAGCTTGTTCAAAGTAGTATAATCAGAGTCGGACCACTGGTTAACACACAAAAACTTCAATACCAGACATTGATTGTTGAACTGCAGGTTGAAAAGAAAGAACAGTTCAAGCAATTAATTGCTCGCTGCCCAAGAATTCTTCATGCTTTTGAGACAATGGGTCCTTTCAGTCATTTGGTTGTCTGCGTGAGCAAAAACAATCAGAGCTTGAAAAATTTTGTAGAAAATGTGCTCAAGCAGCATGCAAGCAGCTGCAAAGTAACGCTTGCAGACAGCATGCAGAATTTTGTACCTTTGAAAACAGCTGAGGGATGCAAGGGATGCAAGTTGTGCGGAGAAAGTGAAGATGGTATTTAGACCATTCTTGACAATTGATGTAATTGCATTAATTTTCCTGGCTAGCTCTCTTGTCCTAACTTTAAAATTGAAAAAAATAATGGGCAAAGGAAAAGATACAGGGCCGGTTAAAATCCTGCTGATTGTTGCAGCAATTAATATTGTTCTTGGCGCGCTTC
>CAYGVN010000045.1:0-6817 GCA_964353445.1 Candidatus Woesearchaeota archaeon | reverse complement strand
GGAAAAGCCTGCTGAACACAAAAAACCAATAGCTTATGAGCAAAAGAATCTTGAAGCCCGGGTCGAACCAGAATTAGTTAAAACAGCAGAAATTCAACAGCCTGACAAATCAATACGTTACGAGTTGCAGCAAATTTATTTCAAAGTATACATGGCATATAATAGATGGCGGGGGAAAATACCTCCTCGTGGAGGTCTGCCTCAGATTATGCCTAATAAAATTGCTGGCTGATCTTCGCTAACAAAGTTTAAATACTAAGAGGGATTTTTAAATTATATCAATTAAGGAGGTGCTTAAATGGCTAAGAAAAAAGGTGGAGCTTTTGGTGGAATGAAAATCAGACCAGATGCAGTTTTGGCAAAAGTTATTGGTGGCGGAGCTGTATCACCTGCAGAAATGACAAAAAAGCTCTGGGTATACATAAAGAAAAATAAATTGATGAAAAAATAGTTTCTCTGTTTAATGTTTTTTTCTCTTTCTTTTATTTTCTCAAAGATAGTTAAGAAGGTTTAAAAACTAATTTCAATATAATAATTTAGAGGTAATAAAATGGCGCTGATATTAAATGAAAAACAAACAGCTCTTGGATTTGGAAGTTTCCTTGCTGTTGTACACGCAGTCTGGGCAGGAATTATAGCCAGCGGCTACGGAAAAGCAATGTTAGACTGGATATTTAACTTACATATGCTTAGCAATCCGGTTCAAGTATTGGCCTTCAACAACATGAAAGCAGTGTTGCTAGTGCTTTTCACATTTGTAGTGGGTGCAATATTCGGCTGGATTTTTGCAAGCGTTTGGAACTGGGCTGGCAAGCAGAAATACTTCTGATTTTTTTTAATTTATTTTTTTATTTATACTATAAAAATATCCACAACAAACCAAGCAAAATTGGCTGGTGAATAAAATAAATCAGCAGGGAATACCTGCCGAGAAAAGAAAGAGGCTTTGCTGCTCTTGGCTGCGTACGAAAGGCTTGTGCAAATATTTTTCTCTTGCCATTTAAGTATAAAACTTTTCCAGAAAATATTCCAATAAGCACTACGCCGAACCAGGGCAGGAGCGGGAAATAATCAATCGATGAGAAACTTGCGCTAGTCAAGCCGAGCCATAGCAGCCAGTTCGAACTAACGGACAAGTGGCTGATAACTGCTCCAATCAAAATAAAAGCCAAGCCAAGCGGAAGAGTCCACTTAAACTTTTTCAGTTTCAGGAAAGGGTAGGCAAGGATGATTGAAATTCCTATCAGGTGCAGGACTCCAAACCTGATAAAATCCTGCTGTATGAAAAAGAACGTGGCAGCAGTTATTATCATCCCGAGTTCGAATATGTAAGCGCCTCTGGTAAGATATTTTTTAAATTTCTTGTGCTTGTCCCGCGAATAGCTTATTGTCAAAGAAAGTCCGACAAGAAAAATGAAAATAAATGCAGTTGCCCTGGCAAAAACCCACCAAAAGGTTTCGTGAGACGTATAACCTAAAAAATACTGCAAGTCTGTAACAAAGTTGGAAGCAATCATCATAATTATTGCTGTGCCGCGGAAAGCATCTATTTCCCAGAAACGAATTTTATCCATAGCTATTTATTTTATTTCTGCAACAAAGTAAATGAAAAGAATTTAAATTTCTTTCTAAATATTGTAATGCTATGAAAAATAATTATTTAGCGTCTGCTGAACCTGAATTGAAGGATTTATTTCAAAAAGTTATAACAAAATATAAAGATAATGGGAAATGTTTAGAAAAAAAGTTAAAATGGTATTCTGAAGCTTATCCCAGATTTAAAGGGTATTACAGTAAGGTATTAGACGCTATATTAAAGAATAACAAAATAGAACAAGTAGTTGCATTATCTAATGGTGGCCTTATGCTGGGAGCCATGGCAAAATCTTTGGATTATGACGTAAGAATTTTGGATGTCCATCGGCCGGAAAATTTTCAAGAACATGAAAGGCAAGGAGAGATTTGCTGGTACTACATAACTCATAAATTTAAAATGTCAAATGGTGGTAAATTCTATAATCCACTTGACCCTTCAACAATAGTACGATGTAAGAAACCGAGGAAAAGGGAAACAACATTAGGAGTTATAGATTTTGACAGCATAGAGAAAGGGCAAAGAACTGCAATTGTAGATGCAGATTTAGACTTAGGGTGGTCAATGGGAATTGCATATAAACGCGCCTTGGATTTAGGTGCTGATGTTGCCAGCAAAATTGTTATTTCTAATCATCCTCAAGCGCCTGAGATAATAGAATTAAGTAAACTAATTTAGACACAACTTAAAAAAAGCTCTGCAATTTTATTCATAAAGAATATAATCTTCTATGCCTCTTGCAGCAAACTTTTCTTCACTCAGCACTTCAATAATCCTGCTGTTTTCAACGCGTATAAAGCAGTAATGCCTCTGCTGGTCTTCTACTCTCACAAAATTGCCGAAATCTCCCTTTGTAAGCTTTGAGCAGCTTTCGCACACATAATCTGTCTTGACCCAATTGTTAATGTATTCAGGAAATAAATCATCCAGCATATCTCCTATAACATAGCGCTTTAAGTCTCTCAATTCCCTCCATTTAATCTGAATTTCTCTATTTTTGGTTTCTTTTGTAGTCGGGCATTCTAATTCTGCAAAAATCATATCGTACATTCCCATTTTATTTTTTCTTAATTAATTCAATAATCTTCTGAACATCTGCGCGGGTGCGGAGTTTAGAGAGGGCAATCCCGACTAATTTTCCCTCTGGAGCATCTTTGTTTTCGCTTTTTATTTTCTGAACTTCTTTTTTCAGCTCTGCGTCTGAAAGCTTTTCATTATGGACTGCCAAATCCTCTATTGTCCTGCCCTTTGAAAGTCCGATGCAGATGTCGAGAACTGCCTCTTTGACAATTTTATCCTTGTTTAGAAGATTGAAAATTACATCAAAATCAGAGTCTGAAATTGTATATTCTTTTCCTGTTTTTCTTTTTACTTCGTTCTCTATTGATAGCAGAGTTGAAACAATTAAATTCGGCTTTACGTTTTTGTATTTTGAAACAAGTTCTTCAAAAAATGAAGCTCTTGGAGACTTCGCAATTTGTTTTGCAAGGTCTTCGGAGAGTTCTAGTTTTGCAAAGCGCGCTTCTTTTTCTTCAAAAAGCTCCGGCACTTTCAAGCCTGCAATTCTGGATCTTGGAATAAATATAAGCGGTATGTCTGTTTCAGGATACATGCGCGCTGCGCCAGGCATCGGCCTCAGGAATTTTGTGCTGCTGTCTGGGAGAGCATTCCTGACTTCGCGCTCAACTTTCTGCCCTTTCTTTACCAGCTCAAGCTGGCGCTGAACTTCTTTTTCAATCAACAGGGGAATCTGCCTCAGCTCCTGAAATCCTTTTATTTCAACTCTTGTTCCGCCTGCAATTGAAACATTAACATCCTGGCGTATTGTTCCAAGGCCTCTTTTTACTTTTCCAGTTGCTCTCAGTAGGAGGCCCAGCTTCTCGGCAAGCTCCAATCCCTGCTCAGGAGTGCGGATATCCGGGGATGTTCCGACTTCAATCAAAGGAATGCCTAATCTGTCAAGACGGAAAGTAACTGAATCTTTGTCTTCTGTTACCCTACGGGCTGCATCTTCTTCCAGGCAGACATTTTCAATCCCGACTCTTCCGAATTTTGTTTCAAGCCAGCCGTTTAATCCGACAAGAATTGTTCTCTGGAAACCTGATGTGTTCGAGCCGTTAACAACTGTCTTCCTCATCACCTGCAATTGTTCCGGCACCTCGCAGTTCAGCATTTTTGCAACAAGGAGAACGATATCAAGCGCTTCTTCGTTGATTGCATGCGGAGGTTCGTCGTCAAGCTCAACGAGGCAATTTGTGTCAGAGTAAGCTTCATAGATGTAGAATTTTCTTTTCTTTTTTTCAAAGAGTGCTGCAGGGTCTATTTTTCCTGTTTCGCCTGCAAGAGGGCGGAGTTCCCTGGTTATTATTATGTCCGGCTTGTCCTGCCTGACTTCAGACGGACATTCGCAGAACAATTTGTGCGTGTCTAATTGCTGGTGGATTTCTAATCCTGCTTTTAATCCTAATTTTTTAAAATCCAATTCTGCCATTTTAGTACAAGAAAGCTTTCGGTTCTATTCGCGGATTTATTTCCCCTGCAATATTTGTGAGCATCAGCTCTTTTATTTCTTTCAAATCTTTTGTGTGGCCTAGCGCCCAGCCGAGCTTGATATAAGCAGCTTCAGGGAGTATATCTTCCAGGAAAACAACTCCTGCCTCCTGCAGTATTCTTGCATTTGCATAAACAGAAGGATTCAGCCTGCCGTAAAGGCATTGAGGTGCAAATCCGATGAAAACTCCTTTCTTAATTGCTTCTTTGATAGACGGCAGCCAGGAATTTTGTTTTTTAATTGGCTGGGTCGCAACGTGGCCCAGGCCGGTTGCTTCTATTATAATTCCTTTGTATTTCTTGTCAACATAATAATCTAAAATTTCCGGGCTCATTCCTGGAACAAATTTTATCAATGCAACTTTCGGCTCGAATTTCGCATCCAAAACAATTTCAGCTTGATGGTCAAATCTCGGTTTGTATTTTTTATTTAGAACCTGAATTTTTCCATCTTTCCAGATTTTTGCAAGAGGAAGCTCGTTGATTGGCCTAAATGTATCTCTGCGTGAAGTGTGCATTTTTCTCGTCTTCGTCCCCCTGTTTGCAAGGCAGAAAGTATCCTCTTCTTCGCCGTGCATGACAACTGCAACTTCTGCAATATCTGACTTGCAGTAATGTGCTGCGCAGATTAAGTTCAAAGCGCCGTCAAATGATCCTCTGTCAGATGAACGCTGTCCGCCGACAATTGCAACTGGCTTTGACAGGTTTTTCAGCATAAATGAAAGCGCAGCAGCTGTATAGTGCAAAGTATCTGTGCCGTGTGTCACAATCACTCCGACTGAATCTGAATTTAATTCTTTCAGAACTTCTTTTGCAAGAGCTGTCCATTCATCAGAAGACATGTCTTCTGACAGCAGTGTAAATGGCTGTTTGATTTGTTTTATATTAACAATATCTGCAAGCTCTGGAACAGAAAGCAGGAGGTCTTCTGGCTTTTCCAGAGGGAAAACAGCTCCTGTCTTGTAATCAACCCTGCTTGTTATAGTGCCTCCTGTTGCAATCAAAGAAACATAAGGCAGATTTTTTGCAGGAGGCTTGTAGCTCGGCAGGCCTTCAAATTTAATTTCGCCGATTTTTTTGATTTTGACATCTTTCGCCAATTTAATTCCGATGTTGTAGCCTGAATCCAATTTCAGGCTGAGAAAATCTTTGTCTGCGCTTGGCATAACAATTCCAGCATATTTTTTCTTGCCAGACTGGACTTCAACTTTATCGCCAACCTTATGGGCCATGAAAATTCGTAGACATCAGGGGTATATAAATTTTGCAACAGCCTCAAGTCGTGCAACAAAGCCAGTGGTGGCTGGTTGAGAAATATAAGAAGGAGTTTATGAATAAGGTTTAAAAACTTAAGATTTTTATTAGTATTATGAAGCGCATCAAAAAGTATAAATTTCAGACTTTTACTGGCGACCAAAAATTAATTTTCGGCGTAGTTTTAGGTTTGTTGGGTGGACTCATGGGTAACATTCTTGTTACTTCTATGTATAGAATGATTGATGGTGTGCAAGCAGGGTACAATTGTTCAACTTTTGTTGTTGGTTTATTTTTGTTTTTAGTAATTGTATGGAAAATTTTGCGTTTTATTTTTCCTAAGCGTGGGTAAAGTACATATTTAAGCTTTTGCTCTTTTGCATTAAAAGCTAACAAAAGTCTTGTGTCACTAACACTTTATCATCTGAAGATATTGCTACGCCTATTCCTTCCTCATTATAAGTAGCGGTTAAGATATTTTGTCTATGACCCTGACTATTCATCCAACCTTCAACCGTAGATATAGCTATTTCTTCTTGAGTATTCCAATCATAAAATGGCACACCATTATAATAGGTTACAGATGTGTACAAATTATCTTGATGTATATTTTCTGCAATTCCTTCCTGATAATAAGAACCAAAGTCTTTACGACAATAGTAACCTACTACCTCGCCTCTTGCTGTTGGGTCTTGACCTTTAAGATTAACGTGACTAAAAAAGTTATTCTGAGCCATATCTTCGCTATGTTTTCTTGCTATATTTGCTAATGCATCATCAAATTGGAGAGGTGCTAAACCATTTTGAATTCTTTTCTCATTAACTATGTTATGAATCTCCAATTCTAAATCCAGTACGCTTATCTCCGGCTTTGTAACTGCTTTTATTGGATTTATTTCGGTCAGGGGCCGATACTCAGTCTTAGTATCTGACAATAGAGTTTGTATGTGTCCTGATTTAAGACCTACGGACAAAAAATAAGCAATTATTACAAAAATAATTGCCCAAACTAATACGTTACTGATTTTCTTTTTATACCAATAATCTCCACTTTTTTGTGGTTTTGGCTTTTCTATTATTTCAGGAGAAGTTGTAGTAGGGGTATGTTCAAAAGTAGCTAAATGATATCTATAACCCAAACAAGTATGCCCATCATATCTACTGTGTGCAAGTTTAGCATGAATGTGCCTTTTACAAAATAACGCTTTGCAAAACTTACATCTATACACTTTAGTTCTCTTGTTACATAGTCTATGACTACATTTAGCAATGCGCATTTTACATTATCTATTAAAATCTCATTTAAAATTTAAACTTTTTTCATCGTATTGGGTAATGATGGAGATATTACACTCTCGTCTATCCCTGCTTTATCATTTATTATAGCAAAACAGCCATATGTGGGAGTATAATCCATAT
>CAYGVN010000044.1:0-7046 GCA_964353445.1 Candidatus Woesearchaeota archaeon | reverse complement strand
AATCGCGGATATACGTATCTCTCAAGGCAAGTCCGAGTATAATAAATGAAGTTGCCATTGCAAAAATGGCAAAGAAGTTTCCAAACAAAATCATTTTTTCTCCAGCCAGCTGGCCGAGGCCGATTGTGGCAATTTCTGTTGTGTTGGTTCCAGCTGCGCCGACTGCGAGGAGTGCAAAGAAAATATAGAGTATAATAGGAATAATTGTTCCTATAAATAATATTTTTTTGAACAAGTTTCTGTTCTTGCCGAGGCTCATTCTAATTTCTGGGATGGAAGCTTCGCCAGAAAGGGCGAACAAAATCACGCCGTAAGGAAGAAGCAGGTTTTTCCAGGACAGATAAGTTAAGTTTTCCATTCTTACATGAGGAACCAAAAGCGCACATATTGCTAAAATAAAAAAGAGCATTATCGAAACCATTAGTTTTTCCGATTTTATGACCTGCTTCAAGCCAAGGTAGACTGTGACAGACCCGAATATAAAAAAAGCAATGCTGAAGTATATTGGATTTGAATAATTAAAAATTGCAGCAAGCGCTTGGCCTACGCCGATGATATAAGCAATCAGCGCGCCGTAGATGCTCAAAGTCATGCTTAAAAGAGCTATTCTGCCTCCGTTCTTTCCAAGATACTTTCTTGCATAGCCAGGTATCTGGTGAAAGCTGGATGTTCTTAGCGAAACTTCTCCGAGCATTAGATTTATAGCAAGCACAACCAAACCGAGGAGCACTATCAAAGCTGCTCCGATTAAAAATCCGGCTTTTGCAATAACATAAGGCATGCCGAAGATGCCTGCGCCGATTATAGTTCCGATTAGGGTTGTAACTCCTGCAAATAATCGCCTTTCCATGGCCGAATTTATAATAAAATTAGTTGTTTTAAATACTTTCTAGTCGGAATATATTTTGCTTTTTAAGAAATATTTTGATTCCTTTTCTACAATTATCTCTTTTTCTTTAAGGCCCTTTATAACAGGATCATATTCTTCATAATTAAATTCGTTTTCAGTTAAATCAGCATTTAAAGCTGCATCACTTAATGTCTGCTTGTTTACACCCTCACCTTTATCGTTTGCTTTAATTAAATCAATTAAATACTGTTCTGCTGTTGATAATCCCATTATATTATAAACAATCCAAAATTTTTTAAATGTTCTTAACGATAGCCAAGATATGCCGCTGACATATGATGCCTTTGAAAATTATTCAACTGTTCCAACAGATATACCTCTTTCAAATTCAAAAATAGGCGGAACTCAAAGAGGGATTGGCAAAGATTTTATTTTATGCGATTACAAGTTGCTTAAAGCATTATTTGATTTTGCCCAGGCCGAGAGAAAGCGAAATGCCCGTTTGGGCAAGCAGACAAGAGTTCAGGTTGAAAAATTTTATCAAAAGAATCTTACTTCGCAAAGATTTTTGCCTGTTTTCGATGAAGATTTAAGCTCGAATATAAGCTTAGAAGTAAGATTAGAGAGGCCGCCTAAATTCGACCCGGACCAGGTAAAATTAATTCCAGGCGGAATTCCTGAAGAGCTGCAGAATGAGCTGAGCCTGCCAGAGCCGCGCAACCGCCCTGCCAGAAAAATTGCCAGAAATCAGGCGTCCTTAGCAACATTGCGTAATCCTGTCCTATCTAACAATAGAACAATGGAGCACTATTTAATTTTTCCAGAATTAGGCGGAAAGCTGGGTTCAAAACAAGCCCAGCCTGGAAAACTCAGAATCGATGCGCTTGCAAGCTATTCTAAAGATGAAAAACTTCTGATTGAATTTAAAGATAATAGAGCATTGCACGGGCCGAAAGGAGCTTTAGAAGTCTACAAGCAAGCTCAGGGTTATAAAAATCTTTTAGAGCAAGTTAAAGGCTGGAACGTAGAAACTTTAATTGTTGCTGCAGATATATCACCGTCAGCAGCTTTGCTGCTTGAAAAATTAAATCAGAATTATTTAATCGTACAGCCACCAAAACAAAAAGCTGACCGCATTAAAAGAACTCTTGGATACATTAATTTCAAATACCAGCAATATGGATTAATGCCTGAAGAAATTGAAAAGCAGATTTTAAGGGAGCCAATTGCCGAGCAAGTCGGCGTTGTCCCATCAATTGATGTTCTGCCAAATTTCAGTGCTCCAAGCCAGTTTAAGGTGGAAAGAAAGCTGAATTTATTTTTCAAAAGCAAATATGTAAAAGAAGCAATTGTTCCAAGAGGGATAACGGATGAAATATTAAACATCTGTCGCAAATACAATCAGCCTTGTTTGAAAATCATAAATTCTTTTGAATATGAAAAGCAGGAGCTCGAGCGCAAGCTTTCTGACTTTGCTTATATTCTCGGCCAGGTAGAGGATAAACTTAATAAGAAGTTTGATATATCCTATCACTAGTCGTAATTTAGAAATGGTGGTTAACAATACTGCTGACAATAGAAGCCTTGAGGATTTTGGAGAGATGTTTGACTCCTCTCCAATAGAGCGCGCAAAGAGAAAATTAGATTTTTTTGATTTGAAGAGAACAGTTTGCCTGCATCACTCAGACTGGGACGGCATTGGCGGGCAGGCAGGCTTCAATAAAATGTGTCTGGAGCTTAAGTGGCCTGTGCCTAAATTTAATTATATAAATTATGACTCTGCTTCACAAGCCATAGATTTTCTAAAGAGGGAAGAGCCTGAAAATATAATTTTTATAGATTATGATGCACACGAGCTGGAATTAAAAGCAGCCAAGCAGTACGCAGGCAGAAATATTATGATTTTTGACCAGCACGAAGCGCCGGAGTTAAAAGAATTAGGCGATAAGGGCGAGATAACATACATCAATCCCGTTTTTAGCGCAGACGAGCGGATTGGCAATTCTTATGTTATCTGGCAGCTTGCCAGACTTTACGGCGCTGATGTTTCGCTGCAGGCCTTGGCCGGAACAGTCGGCTACAATAATTGGAAAAGTGCAGGAGATATTTTAAAACACACCAACATCGGCAAGCCAAAGGCAAAATTTCTGCACGATATTATCTTGCTAACTAACTACAAACAATCAAATTCTCATAGAACAATCGACGCTCTGGTTGAGGCAAAGGATTATGATGACCTCGCCCTGAAATCTTTGATCTGCATTGCCGATGAACTGGAACTTCCAGAAGTTTATAAAAGGGATCTGGAACAAGCTAAAGAAACAGCCGAGCATCCAGACGGAACAGATTTAGCTGTTTTCACAATTTATACAGATTTTGAAGTCATCAAGCCTTTTATCAATGATTTAAGAGAATATGAAAGAAAAAATAATCCGGCAGCGATAATGTGTATCCACATAAAAGATTGGGATACAAAAATCTCTTTAAGAAGAATTGGAAAAAAGTCATTGGATTTAAGAAAAATTTTAGAAGACGTTTGTAATGAATTAGACATTAAAAACTACGGCGGTCATCCCGGCTCCTGCGGAGCTGATTTTGAATACGCAAATCTTTCCAGATTTAAGGAATCATTCACAAGTCTGTATAAGGCGCAGACACAATAAGATTTATATTCTTCAAGATGAATTATTTATTATGGCTCTGACTAAAAAACAAAGAGATGTTGTCAGATCTCTTGAATTGGGATTTGAGCGTGTAACTGGCGTATATGTCGGTCGCTATCATCACAATGGCGCTACTTATCGAAACGAATTATTCAAGGAACATAGAACCAAAAATATAGGCGTAGGCAGATGCATATATGCAAGAATAATAGATGAGAATAACAATTTGCGGACAAATATTTCCCTCAGTCGCTATAATAACGATGCGTCACCTTCTAGAAAGCCAAATGGGCCGATGCGGGAAATGAATCTGCGGTTCAGAGATGATAGAACTGACGTTCCGCGAATGCGTATAAGCATTGATGGATATAATACAAATCTTAGTTGTTTAGTTGAGGATTTAACGCGTACGAGAGAATTTGCAAAGAAAGTAGAATCCATATCTCGCGTAGGTAAATATAGTGAAGAGTCAATTCTCAATGCACTTGAATCTTGCTTTCTTCAAAACAAGAGGATGGTTCGTTCTCCAGAGAATAATATAACATACACTGCTAAATTCAAAGATACATATTCAGGTATGCATTTGACTGTGCCACCTGGTAGGACCTTACCAAGTACGCAATATCTAGACTTAAGAAGAGTAGCCAGTACAGCAAAACACGCTGCAAACGATTTGGTGGCTGCTATGCTTAATAAATATTAGGCATAATAAGATTTTTAAAGCATTTAGATTTAATCTTGCCTATGAAAGGCTTTATTTTGGCTTATAGAGGCTCGCAAAAGCAGAAAAATCTCAAGCAGATGATAGTAAAAGTAGAGGGCATTGACAGCAAGGAAGCCACAAAGAAAGTCATCGGCAAGAAAGTAGTTTGGACTTCTCCGAGCGGAAAGAAAATCACAGGCCTAATCACCCAGGCACACGGCGGAAAGGGTGCAGTCAGAGTTCATTTCAAGGAAAAAGGCCTACCGGGACAAGCATTAGGAACTCAGGCTGACGTTGAGTAAGTATGAAACAGGAAATTTCAGATATTTTAAATGAATTTTCTAACACTTTGCCTCATTTCCCAGACGGCAGAATTAATTATTCAAATTCTAATAAGGCGCCTGTTATAACTTGCTTTGTAAAATACAAAGATGAAATTCTGCTTTTGAAAAGAAGCGATAAAGTTAGCGTCTACAAAGGCAAGTGGAATACTGTAGCTGGCTATCTCGATGAGCCGAAACCGCTTGCTGAAAAAGCTCTGGAAGAAGTTCATGAAGAAGTGGGAATCACAAAAGATAATGTTTCAGCTATCCTGCTTGCAGAACCTTACGAATTCAAAGACAATGAAATTCAAAAAACTTGGATTATTCATCCAATTTTGATAGAGTTGAAAAACAAGCCAAAGATAGAATTAGACTGGGAGCATACCGAGTATAAATGGATTAAACCAGCAGATTTAAAGAAATTTGATATTGTGCCTAAACTTGATATAACTCTTAGAAGGGCGTTGGCTGATATAGAATAGTTTTAATATTTTGTTCTTTTAGAGTTTCAAATGTGCGATATTGATATAGCTAATCAAATTCAGAATTCTTGGAATAAAGATAGTGTAATGGCACTGGTCGGCAGCAACGTGTCCTTTGCATTAAAGATTAGAGCAGATTTAAAGAAAGAAATCAAAGAGGAATTTATCTCCAACCAAAGACCTCACGATACAAAAGTTGTAGCATTAGTTCATGCATATCTAATTTTCAAATGCTTGCAAATAAACAAGGATAAGCACATTAAAAAAGTTAAATTTTGCAGGGATTGCAGGCCGGATCATTTAATCTCAAATTATTTGCAGAAAATAGCATCAGTTGAAGGCTGGCCGACAATAACACAAGATATTAACATAGCTCCAAGATTGCCAACAAAAATTAAGCTGTCTGATGGAACAATAAAGAAAATTCCTGCTAAAGAGTCGAAAGCGCACAAGCTAGCAAACGAGTGTCTTAAAAATAGAATTAAAGAAAATTATCTGATAAATAAAACAGATATTGAAAATTTGAAGATTCACCTTAAAAAGAGATTATAACGTAGAGATCAGGCAAAGCCCCTATGCTCGATAAGGCCCATTCGGCCAAACCTATTAAGGCCATACGTCGAGTACCTCTACTATGTATTACATATATACATATGTATATAAATACTTTACCTCTTCTTTTTAAGTAAATAATTGAAAAGCCTTAAAAATATTATTTTTAAATAGGCTTATAATAATGAAAATCTTCAGAACTTTTTATCAATTTGAAAGAACCTATTTTCCAATTGCTTATGAGCAAAAGAGAATAGAGAAAATGAGCCCTGAGGAACTGGGAAAATATTGGGCTCAGCAGACGATTAATTCTATCAAAAAAGAATTTTTCAAATAATTTTGTTTTCTATCTTCTTATTAAGAGCTTTAATAGACTTTAGCGTGTCTTCGATAAAGACTTCAGGTCTGTATTTTTTCCTGAAATTCCGGAATTCCCTGTTTGTTCCCACATAAAAATCGCCGATGTATTGCTTTTTATCATCTTGATCATCTTGCCTGTATGCGGCCCTTTTTGGTTTGTTCTGTATGGCTTGAAACTTCTCCCCGGCAGGCTGAAGCGCTGCCTGCAATACTTTGTTCAAGCCTTCTTCCTTCAAACCTTCTTTTACCTCCTTCATTTCCTCCAGAGGTGTTTTGTATTTGTTAGCATCCGTTTCTTTAGCCATTTAAAGAAAATAGAAGATTAATTTTTTAAAGCTATCAGAACCAGTTCCAAATTACATAAGACTTGCCTGTTGCAGGGGATTCCTTGTACAACTGCTTGATTTTGCCGTTATAAACATCAAATCGAGCGAAAACTTCGCCTGAAGAGAGCTTCAAGTAATAGGTTCCGTTGGGCCAGTTGCCTATAATAGGCTCTGCGTGCTTGAGAAAGTCTTTTTTGCTCTTCAAATGGGTCTTATCAAAATAGAAATACTTGCATTTACGGTAAGGAGCGATATAAGTGGCTCTTACGCGCATGACAGCTAATCTTGATTCGAAAGGCTTTTTGTCCACCATCGTGATAGCAGTGCATTGCTTCCTATCACGGTGTAAAACATCGCTTGTATATAAATCCTTTTATAAGCTTAAGCTCGTATTGCTAAGTGACAATTATGAAGAAGCAAACTCATTTTCAATCAATTTTTCAAGGTTTCCAAGCACTTTGAAGCCTCTTTGGCACCTCAAATAATGACTGAGCCTATATTTCTTCCGTGCTCGCTTATATGCTGCATTTCCCTCTTCTGTTTTATAATAATCTGTGTAGTGTCTTATTCCACGTGCTTGGTTTTTTGCTTTAACAGATGGATTTAATAAATAGTGAACAGTCATGTCAGAGCAACCAACTTTCCTTGCTATTTTGCTGCAATTAGGAACAAGAATTGGAGCGTATGATCCTCTTCCCACTTCTTTTTTTATTTTTTGCTGATATTCCGGCATGTTTTATAATAATCTGTGTAGTGTCTTATTCCACGTGCTTGGTTTTTTGCTTTA
>CAYGVN010000043.1:0-7164 GCA_964353445.1 Candidatus Woesearchaeota archaeon | reverse complement strand
TGAAAGAATAGATATAGTCATGCTGAGGGAGCAGGAAGTTGAAAAGCTGAAGAGCGAAAAACAAAAAGCAATAGAAGGCCTGCAGAAATCAAAAGGAGAGCTTGCCGCCAAACTAAATTCAATCGAGAGCCAGCTGTTCGAGGAGAGGAAGAAAACTCAGATGCAGCAGCAGGCGCTGCAGACACTCGCCGGCGAAAAGCAGGAATTAAGCCAAAAGCTGGCTGAGGCCGAGAAACTGCAGTCAGACTTAAAACTTATTGAGACAGAAAAGCAGGCGCTTGCAGGCGAGAAAGCAGGGCTTGCTGAAAAATTAGAAGCCATGCAGGCTACAATCAGCAGCCAGAGGCAAAAATTTGAAGGCGCACTGAAAGAAAAACAGGAGAGGCTGGAGCTGGAGCAGCAGAAGTCAAGAGAAATAAAAGTTAAAATTATTGAACAGGAAAAAGCAAAAGCCCAGCAGTTGATTGGAAATGAAAGAAAAAAAATTGTAGAGCTGAAAGCAAAAGCTGAGCTCGAAATTAATTCTGCGCTGAAGGAAAAAGCGCGCATTGAAGAGGAATTAAGAAAAGAAAAAGAAGAAGTAGAGCAGGAGCTTCTGGAGCATAAAAAAGAAGCAGAAAAACTGCTTGAGGAGGAAAAAGCAAAAACTGAAACAGCTTTGCAGGAAGAGCAGAAGAGAACTGAAGAACAGTTTGAAGAAGAAAGGCAAACTGCAGAGAAGCTGATGGAAGAAGAAAAAACCAGAGCAGAAAAACTTCTCGAGGAAGAAAAAGCAAGAACTGCAGAAGAAATAGCCAAAGCAAGAGCAGAGCTTGAGGAAGAAAAAAAGAGAGTCAATACTTTATTAGAAGAAGAAAAGGCAAGGGCTGCAGGCTGGATGGCTGACGAGCAGGAGAGGTCTGCAAGGCTGTTGGGAGAGGAAAAGCAAAGAGCTCAGGAGCTGATAAATCTTGAAAAGTCACGCGCACATTCTATAATTTTTGAAGAGAAGGCAAGAACTGACAAGCTGTTGAAGGACGCAGAGGGATATAATAATAAAATTGCGAAGGATTTGGAAGCAATTGAAAAAGAAAAAGAGCAGGTCGAATTTGAACTTGGGGAAATAGAAAAAGAGAAGAAAGAAATTGAGCTGAAGAAGGAGAAAATCGGCCAGAAGCTTCAGAGTGCGCTCGAGATTATCCGGGAGCAAAAAGTAAAAGCAAAAGAGAGCGTAGCTGAAGAGCGCAGAAAATTGAGGAGCCAGCTTGGAGAAGAAAAAAGAGGTGCAAGAGAGCGGCTGGAGAAAGAGCGGGCAGAGGCAAGAGCCAAGATAGAAGAAGAACGGGCAAGAGCTGAAGAAATTCTTACAGAAGCTGAGAAATATAAATTGCATGTTGAACAAAAGCTTGAAGAAGCTGAAGAGGAAAAAAAGAGAACCCAGCAGCAATTAGAGGAAGAAAAGAAAAAAACAGAATCCTGGATTTCTGATGAGAGAGCAAAGCTGGAGCGGGCGCTTGATGAAGAGAGAAACAGGGCAGAAGAAATAATTGCCGATGAGCGCACAAGGACTGAAGTTAAATTAAAAGAAGAAAGAACGAGAGCTGAAGATTTTGTCAAGGAAGCTGAAGAAGCCCGCCAGCAGGCAGAGGGGGAGCTTATGGCTGCAAGGCGGACAATCGAAGAAAACAGACTTGCTACAAGGGAGCAGCTGGCAGCTGAAAAGAGGAAATTTGCAGAGTGGTCTGCAAATGAGAAGAAGATGCTTGGCGAATTAAAATCAAAGCTGGAATCTGAAAAAGCAAAGGCCGAGCAGGCCAGAAAAAATGCAGAAGAGTACAAAAAGAAAATGGGAGAGATTAAAGCAAGCGAAGAAAAAAGAATAAAGCAGGAGAAAATCAAGCTAGCCCAGGAAAGAATCAGGGCAGCTAAGGAAGAAATAGAAAAACTAGCAGGTTAAGTGGAAAATAGCTGCAAGTCTTTTTTTGCCGGAATACCAGTCGAATTTCTTGATTGCTTTTGAAGTATCGTATATTTCCAGCTTTACGTTTTCTACCTTGCAGAGGGATTTTGCTTCAGGCTCGACTTCCAGCACGCCTGACTTGCCGTTTCCAATTACCACAACTTCAGGCTCTGTTTTCAGCAGTTCAGCCATTTCGTCCCTTGACAAGTGATGCCCGGTTTCAGACAAGTCATCCCGCCTTTTTGCAATAACGCCGTCAGGCGTTATCAGAATATCGTGCTTGTAGTCTTTTCCGTCAATTGTCATGCATCCAAAAATATAGTTCTCAATCTTTACCATTTTTACCTCCTAAAACCCATTTCACCTATGAGAGGGACGAACACAAAATATCCTAAATCTTCAACAACCTTTTTGCCTTTGACTTTCTTGACCTTTAACATTTTCTGGCTTAACAGCTCTTTGCCGACAGGAGTTATCAGGATGCCTCCTTCCTTGAGCTGGCTAAAAAGCGTTTCAGGTATTTTTGGAGCAGCAGCTGTTACAATAATTCTGTCAAAAGGAGCTGACTTTGGCCAGCCAAGCGAGCCGTCGCCTAAAATTACTTTTACATTTCTAAAACGGCTAAGATTATTTTTTGCAAATTCATAAAGCTCAGGAATCCGCTCGATTGTCACAATTTTTCCTTTTGACCCGCCTATTTTTGATAGAATAGCAGCCTGGTAGCCTGAACCTGTTCCAATTTCTAAAATCTTTTGCCCGGGCAGAGGCTCTAAAGCTTCTGTCATGATTGCAACTGTTGTCGGCTGGGAGATTGTCTGCCCAGCCATCAGAGGCAGGGGGTCGTCAACATATGCGTATTTTTTCTGCTCATCAAGCACAAAATTCTCCCTCTTCACTGATTTGAAGGCAGAAATAATTCTTTTACCCTTGAGAGTTCCCTTTCTTATAAAATACTCAACAAGATCCTTTTTTTCCTTTTCAAGCAGTTTCATTTTTAATTTTCAACCGTTACATAATAATTTTTCTTAAGTTGCTGTAGCTCATGGGTTAAGTTCTCATTAGTTCGTGCATATAACACATGTTTTCGGCACATTTTCTGCAATGCGTCCGAAAATATGTTGGAAATTATTCTTTTTAATAAATTCTTTTCCTCTAAAATTATTTTTGTATACGGTATATCATTAATTCTGCAATATTCTTCTAATTTAATGCGTGAATAATTAAAGAACAAAAAATATTTATCATGATCAAGTTTAATCCCATTCTCACGTAAATGCAGGTCGGTGAAACCTGTTAAGGCAGTGTGGTATGTGGCTGTAGGGCTGCTCAATATCAATTGTATAGTGTCTTTGATAGCATTATTTGCAATTTCTTTTTCTTCTTTGCTAAATACGTTTTCTAATGTTGAAATATCCTCTGCTGTTAATCCTTTCATTTTAGCAAGCTATCAATTTCGTCTCTTGAAATCGCACAGCCGTTGAGCTTCATTGCCCAAAGCGCGCCTTCAAGGACTTCAGGGCTTTTTTCGCCGAAGTATCCCTTTTCAAAAGCAGCTATTGCAAGCTCTGTGGAGCGGATAATCTTCAGGTCTTTGAATTTTTCTTTGAGATAATCTAGATTATCTTTATTCACATCAATTCTTGTGTGAAGCTTTGACTCCAGAAGTTCTTTCAGGTCAAGAGGAGATTCAATTAAAATTCTGGTTGTTCTTTCGTCAACAGCATAAGCATCTGCGCCGAGCTCAATAGCCAGAGTAAGCGCGCTTATTTCACCCGGCTGTACAATTGTAATCGGATGGTCCCAGCCGATGTATGTGTGATTGATTAAATCTATCATATTGCTGATTTCAGACTGGAATTTATTGTCAGGGTAAAGTTTCAGCGCACCCTCATTTAATAACTGCCTCAAGCGCGCGCCTTCCAGCTTGAATCTTATTGTAGTCAGCGCCTTGTCAATTGTTTCTGCCTTTACAGTTGTTGTAATTGCAAAATCCTGCTTGTAATCTTTCTGCAGTTTTTTAAGAACACCCAAACTGCATGTTGTTGCCATGCTGATTAATGTGCTTGAATCGAAGAAGATTGTCACTTTTTCACCTTCTTGTATGCATATATAATTGTACATGAAATTAGATACCAAAATATTAAATTAAAGACCAGACCAAAATAATCAAATCTGAAAGATGATTCTGGGTTGCAATTAGGTGGTGCTATTGGAATGCCACAAATTACTGTTCTGTGTATTATTGTACCTTCAGCGTGTCCAATAATTCCAGGATATGGAATCATCAAGTAGTGCTGTTCTACAACATTGCCAGCACTCATATGATTTTGGATAATGATACCTACAAAAAAAGTAAGCAATAGAAATATCAACATTTTCTTCCAATCTGGCTTCAAAAACTCCTTCCAATTCATTTCTTCACCTTAAACAATTTCCTAACAAGCTTCAACCGCTCTCTTTCTAATGGCTCCACAAACGTCTCATGGAGCTGAAAGGTCAGCTCGCACCCTGAGCCCATCAGCTTCGCTGATAGACTGTGCTTCAAATTGTTGCCAAATACTGCGTTGGATATCATTTTTCCTTCACTTTAAACAACTTTCTGACAAGCTTTAATCGTTCCCTCTCAATAGGCTCTACAAATTTTTCATGAACTTCTGTTTCTCCAGCAGCCTGCATGAGCTCCCACTTTGTTACCCCCGCTGCTTTTGCAGCTGCGCCGAGCGAGATGCCGTGTTCATACATTTTTGAGCCTTTTTTAACCCGTGCAAACCTCAAAACATCCTCAACATAGAATGTTATTTTTTTGTTGAATTTGTTAATCAGAGCCAGCAGCTGCTTCATTGCCTTGTGGTATTTTTTATCATCTTTTTCTTCAAGAGCTTCTTCAGCCAGCTCCAAATGCTCTAAAATATCAGCTTCAAATTTTTCAAGATGAGCCTTTCCACGGAACCTTTCCGGCGTCAGTACTTTCTCAAGAGCATAGACAGCAATTGCAACATCAACAAGGTCTTCATCCTGGTAAATAGAAATAGAGTGAATAAGATGGTTGCTCAAGCCGTGCATTTCATCGTATCTTTTATTTTTAATAGCAGAAATTGCATCTTTCAGCACAGCAATTATATCCTCAGTGGCCGCTATCATAATTTAAAATAACTTTTTCAGCTTTATATTTCTTTTGAACCAAAGCATCTGCTTTTTGAGGTATTATCTTGTCATCTATAGTTTTATTGCATGCTATTTTGCGTGCATCAAATAATCTCCAAAGCGATTGTGCAGCTTCCCTGTACCTAAACATTCCCTTGCACACATAAATTGTTCCAATAGAAGCTTCCAGCGCATCCAAAGAAGAGCGGTTCAAAAATGGCTGGCTGTAGAATCCGTAAGAAGGTCCAGAAGAGGGATAAGGCATATAACTAAATCTAACAAGAACATCAGAAAGTAAAATCAGTCCGCCGAGTATGTACAGCGGCGTTAAAATATAATTTTGATAGTCTGCTACAAATTTATTGCACCTGTCAGTCAAATGCATCCGGCTTTAATTGCGCAGAACTCATAAAAATGCTTGCCACTGATTTCACAAAATGTAAAGGGTCATATTATAAAATAAAAAAGAAAAAAGAAGGCTTACACCTTCACTAAGCTTACCTCAAGTATGCTTACACGCACTTTTCTGCCTTCTTTGTTTTCAAATTCTTCAGAGCCAGTTACTATCTCTCCGATTTTAACTTGGTCCTTCATAAATCGGCTCTTCACAACTTCTGCTACGTCGACTGCTCTGCTAATGAACTTTCCTCTGCTCTTTATAGTTACCTTATTTGCACCCTGTGTTGTAAATTGCATAACTACAGCAGTTACATAGTTCATAAAAGGCTTGCCACCGACGTAGATTGCGTACTCTTCTGTTTCAGTCATTTTTTACACCTCAGTTTTTTCTGGTTGTCTCATTAGAGACTATTAATCTATGCCCATTTTGATCTTTTTCGTGATGCAGAGCGAAATCGAAAGATTTCGCGAGTCTCACTAAAAAGAATCTGTGCCCATTTTAACCTTTTTAGTGATGTATCCTGCAATCAAATTTCTTAGTTTTTTAGTTGGAACAACAGCTCTTTCAGATACCAATTTCTTGTTATCTTCAAATTTCGAGCTGAACTGCCCTTTGTATAAATTCATCAGCTTCTCTGCAACTCGCTTTACAAATCCTGTTCTAATTCGTCCCATGCAATTTAATAATCAAAAATCAGCTTTAAAAAGATTATTGTTATTTTTGTATCATGGCTGAAGAGGCAGAAAGGGTGGCTGAAAAGCAGAAGAATAGGGATGAAGAGCCAAAATTTTCCAGATTAGAAATAATTACTTATTATTGCACATTGCACAAATGGCCATTGTATAATGCTCATGAACGGCTGTGCAGGATTGGCTGTCTCGGCATATCAGAGCATAGGGACTTGCCGTTTGAAGAAGCCATTAAAAAATGTGAACATGCAACACCTGACCATAAAGAATGGCACGAGAAAGTTTGCGTTCCAATTTATGAAAAACAGAAAGAAATAGAAAAAGAGCGGTTAGAAGACCAGGAGCACAGAGCAAGAGAGGAATTAATTAAAATAATATTGGATAGACCTGTGTACCAGGCTGTTCCCGAAGAAATTCTTGAGAAAGAGATAATTGAGGTAAAGCCATATTCTGTTCTAGGAGGCATTGATTATGATTTCAGCAAAAGCAGGTATGTTGAAGAAGTGCACGGCGTTAAAGTTTATGAACAAGAAGACGGCAGAAAGATATATTTAGGAGATTTTGATAATGTCACAAGTTATTTTCAGGCTGCTCTCAGCGCCGGATATTTGCAGACAGATTTTAGCGGAGAAATTGAGTTTATTATTAAATTTCTTGCAAATGGAAAATACCAGTCGAGAACCTTCAAGATATTAGCCAGAAAAGAAAATAAAGTTGTTCTGGAAGAAGTTATAGAGGCTGGAGAAGGCAAAAAAGAAAGTACAGAGAAGTAATAATTTATTTTCCCGAGATAATTTCAATGAGCTGAAAAGTCAGCTCGCACCCTAAGCGCATTTGCTCTGCAAATGCACTGTGCTTTGCTGTGTAGCCAAACAGAAATCAGTAGTTAACCTACTTTCCTGAAATAATTTCGATTACATCCCCTGATTTAAGCGGAGTATCCCTGCCGATTTTTTGTTTTGTTTTTGCGTTTATTGCTGCTATGAAATTCT
>CAYGVN010000042.1:0-7328 GCA_964353445.1 Candidatus Woesearchaeota archaeon | reverse complement strand
GCAATTTTTGGGGCGCAGAGAATTTCAATAAAATTTTCTTGCGTTTCTATTTTGAGGCTCGATTTAAAGAGATGGAAGGTTTTTCTTAGAGATAAAAAGAGCAGGAGGGAAGAAGTGATTTCCAGAGAAAAATTGCAATACAATTTTTCTTGGCCAAGAAAATTTCTTAGAAATTTTCTCTGGTTTTGGAAAACAGAGCGAAGCAAAGGCTTCGCGAGTCTCAGAAAAGCATAGCTTTTCTAAGAAGCTGATACTAGAAGCATGTCTGCTTTCAGAAAAGCTTTGAGAAGACAATCTTTGTTAATAAAGAAACAACCTTTATAAATATAAATTTGTTTAAGCAAAAAATGTATGATGTAATTATTATCGGATCTGGACCAGCTGGTTTATCAGCAGCGCTTTATGCCGGCAGATACAAGATGAAGACAGCTGTTATTTCCAAGGATTTTGGAGGCACAGCTTTGGAAGCTCACTGGGTTGAAAATTATCTCGGGTTTGAGGGCCTGGCTGGAGCAGAGCTTGCTGAAAAATTTGTAAAACATGCCAAAAAATTTGGTGCAGAATTTATAGAAGATGACGTTACTAAAATTGAGCAGAAAAATAAAATATTTGCAGTTTACACTGAAAAAAAGAAATATGAAGCCAAAACAATTATCCTGGCGACAGGAATGATTCATAGAAAATTAGAAATTCCAGGCGAAAATAAATTTCTCGGCAAGGGCATCAGTTACTGCTACACCTGCGATGGCCCGCTGTTTAAAAACAAAGTAGTCGGGGTTGCTGGTGGAGCAAATTCAGCCTGCACAGGAGCACTTATGCTTTCTGAATATGCAAAGAAGGTTTATATTATCTACAGAGGAGAAAAACTTAGAGGCGAACCGATTCTTATCGAGCAGATAAAGAAAAACCCTAAAATTCAAGTAGTATACAAAACTAATATCAAAGAAATTAAAGGAGATAAATTTATGACATCTGCTGTCTTGGACACTGGCGAAGAGCTGAGATTAGACGGATTGTTTGTTGAAATCGGCCTTGTCCCAATTACTGCGCTAATTAAGCCGTTAAAAGTTAATACAGACGAGCAGGATTTTATTATCACAGATGACTATCGTGCAACAAATATTCCAGGAATTTTTGCAGCAGGCGACATAATTGCAAACAACAAGATAAAACAGCTGATTGCAGCAGCAGCTGACGGCGCAATAGCAGCTGTATCTGCTTACAAATATCTGCAAAAAGCATAAAATTTTCAAATTTTAAAATGGATGAAGCAACTGAAGAAGAAAAAATATTTTGGATGCTTAATGGCATTCTTTTAGATGAAGAAAAATACTTTGAGCAGGCCATTCAGTGCTATGATGAAGTTCTGAAGTTATATCCTGAAGATTATGCAGCCTGGGACAGCAAAGGAGTTTCTTTGAGCAATCTTGGAAAGTTTCTGGAGGCAATTGAATGCTATAATAACGCCTTAATTATTCGTCCAGAGTATCATCAAGCTTTGTATGATAAAGGCGTTTCCCTTGAGCAACTTGGCAAACTTAAAGATGCATTTGAGCATTACAAAAAAGCTTTAGAATTAAGACCTGATGAAATATATTATCAGGAAAAAATTAAGCAATTTAAAAATGAGATTTGACAAATTTGGACCAGAGAAAGTTTTGGAATTATATGACCCTAAAACAAAGATGAAGGGTTTTGTGGTAATTCATAACACTGCATTGGGCCCTGGCAAAGGAGGGGTAAGATTCACGCCGACTGTTTCAAGAGAGGAAGTTTTCAGGCTGGCAAGAGAAATGACTTGGAAATGCGCGCTTGCAGAGCTCCCGTTTGGAGGTGCGAAATCAGGAATAAAATCTCCAAAGAAAATAAATTCCCAGCAGAAAGATGAAATTGTAAAAGCATTTGCGCAGGCAATTAAATCAATATGCCCTTCCAAATATGTTGCAGCTCCAGATATATACATGGCTGAGCATGAAATGGAATTAATTGCAAAAGAAATCGGCGACAATAAAGCATGCACAGGCAAGCCGAAATCAATGGGCGGAATCCCCCACGAGCTCGGCTCAACAGGCTTCGGCGTCTATCACGCAATAAAAACAGCTGCGCAATTCCTTAATCTTAATCTGGACAATTGCACAATTGCAATTGAGGGCTTTGGAAATGTCGGTTCATTTGTTGCAAAGCATCTTAGCCAAAACAGCAAGTCAAAAATTGTCGCTGTTTCAGATTCAAAGGGAGCAATTTATAATCCAAGTGGGTTGAACATCACTGAGCTTCTAAAAATAAAGCAGGAAACAGGCTCTGTCTTGAATTACAAAGATGCAAAGCAGATTTCCTGCCCTGAACTTATAGAGGTTCAGACTGATATCTTAGTTCCGGCTGCGATGCCGGATATTGTAACAAAAAATAATATAGATAATATAAAAGCAAAATTAATTGTAGCAGGCTCAAATATTTTCACAAGCTACGAGCTTGAGCAGAAACTTCATGAAAAGGGAATTATTGTTGTGCCTGACTTTGTTGCAAATGCAGGCGGAGTAATATCATCATATGTCGAATACACAAACGGTACAGAAGAACAAATGTTCAAATTAATTGAAGAAAAGATAACAAAGAACACAAAATTGGTGCTGGAGAGGTCCAGAGAAAAAGCGATAAAGCCGAGAGATGCTGCAATGGAGATTGCAAAAGAGCGAGTGCGAAAAGCGATGAAGTAATTACTTCTTATACCCTGCCTGAAATACTTTTTTGTTTATTTCAAGCAAACCAGGTTTTGTAACATGCTCCAGACCTTTCATTAATGAGCCTACTTTAAGTGGAATAAGTTTTTGCCTGCTGGCATAGCCGAGCAGATAAGTATTTGCTGTCACAACTGGAGCTCCTGATAATTTAACTTTTTTTGTAGCATCAATTGTCAAAATCTTTTTTGCAAACGGCTTTAGAGATGTTTTAATTTCTGCAATAGATGGGTATTTCTTGTTTTCCTGATACAGGATATTCGGCTTCAAAGTTTCTGTGTCAATCAAAAACGTGGTTTTTTTCTTGCTTGCATATCTTGCCACCCTCAATGCTTCAATAGGTTCTTGAGAAATTATTAAATCTGCATCAGCTTCTGCTACAAGAGGAGAGAAAATTTCATCCTTGCTCATCCTTAAATGAACTTCTATCGGACCAAACCGCACAGATAAGCCGTGAAGCTCGCTTGCTTTTACTTGCCAGCCTTCTGAAATTGCAGCTCTTGAAATAGCAGCAGCTAAAGTGAGAATTCCCTGCCCCCCAACTCCTGATATCACGATATCAAATGTTTTCATTTTTCTATTTTAACTGAAATTGCATTTACAGGGCACACCTGTGCACAGCAGGAACAGCCCCAGCAAAGAGCTTCATTTATGTAATATCTATTTTTGTCGTCGCGATGTATTGCAGGGCATGCATATTCTAATAAGCACTTTCCGCATTTTGTGCATTTTTCCTGGTCTATCTGGAATACAGGAACTTTTGTCCCCTGCTTCTGCATTCTGCGCATGAACTGCAGTCTGCATTCTCCGCTCATGACAATTAAAGAAGCTTTGTCCTTAGCCAGAAAATCTTTGATTTTCGCTGTGGAATCTTTTAAGTTGAAACAATTGATAGTGGCAATATTATCCACTCCGCAGGCTTTTGCAATTTCATTTATTTTCAATTCTTTTGTTTTCTCACCCATTCCTGTAATGCCTGTTCCTGGGTTTGGCTGGTGGCCTGTCATTGCAGTTGAGCGGTTATCGAGAGCCAAAACTAATGGAGTAGATTTATTGTAAGTCATATTGATTAAAGCAGGAATTCCTGCATGGAAAAATGTGCTGTCTCCTATAAATGAAATAACCTTCTGCTGGCTGACTTTTTTAATTCCATGGCTTATGCCTTCGCCAGCGCCCATTGAGATTATATAATCTTGGATTTGGAAAGGAGGATAGAGCCCTAGAAGATAACAGCCAATATCACCGCCAAATATAGCATCCTTGCCTCCTGCCTGCTTTGCAGCCCAGAAAGATGCTCTGTGCGGACAGCCAGGGCACATTATAGGTGTTCTCGCTGGAACATCTAATTTCTCAAGCAATTTCCTATGCTCTGAAAAATCAAATTTTATGTTTGCAATCTTAGCCAGTGCTTCTGCAACCAGCTCCTGCCTTAGTTCGCAGAATGGGCGCAGATGGTCTTTCCCATGTATCTTCAAATTCGGATTTGCTTCCTTAGCGATTTCAACAACATCTTTTTCCAAAACAGGCTCTAATTCTTCGACAACAAAGACAGATTTCAGATTTTTAATAAAATCTTTAATTTTTTTATTCGGGCTAGGCCAGCTGAATCCAATTTTTAATACAGGGAGATTGAGATTCAGCATCTTCATTGCTTCGCGCACATAATTATACGCAGCACCGCCTGTAATAATTCCAAGCTCACCCTCACCTTTGATAACAAAATTTAATTTGGATTCATTACTCAATGCTTCCAACTTTTCTAATTTTTTATGCAGCTCAGCGTGCACTTCAATTATTTTTGGGGGCATAGTTCTTGCACTTCTATTCTTGACAAACTTGCCGGTTGTTTTGCCTTTTACAATTTTTCCCAACTTTACAACTTCGCTTGCATGGCTTACTCTTGTTGAAGTTCTTATAATAACTGGAATTTTGAATTTTTCAGATAGCTCAAAAGCAAATTTCACAAAATCTCTAGCTTCTGACGGAGTTGATGGCTCGAGCAAAGGCAGGTGGGCAATTCTTGCGTATAATCTTGAATCTTCCTCGCTCTGGCCGGATGACCAGCAGCCAGGGTCATCTGCGCATACAATAACCATGCCAGCAGATAGAGTATAATAAGCCAAAGGAAAAATTGAATCAGAAGCTACATTGAATCCAAAATGCTTGAATGAAACAAGGGAGCGGACACCTGAAAAAGCAGCTCCTGCAGAAGCTTCCACAGCAACCTTCTCGTTTGTGCTATATTCAAAATATATTCCAGCCTCCTTTGCGATTGCTGAAAAAGTATCTCCTATTTCAGAAGAAGGTGTTCCCGGATAGGAAGATGCAAAGCCTATTCCAGACTCAAGCGCTCCTCGTACAATTGCTTCGTTTCCAAGAAGTATAACTTTTCCGCTCAGGTTTAATACTCTATGTGCCATAATTCTTTTTTCTAGCCAGCAATAATAAAATTGAACATAATCCACCAAACAGCGCAATCAGCAATCCTGCAAAGTTGAATTCAGGCACAACAGCACCGCTTATCTCACCCATCGGAGCAAAATCGCTGAATTCAGTTATGTTTGCATAGACATAATTCTGGTCAGGGTCAACTCCGTTCTCGCCAGAGACTTGTGACCAGTCTGTTCCGTTATACCTCCACATCTTCAAAGTATTTTCATCTACACTGCCGGTGCTAGCATAAGAAACATTCAGATAAATCCATGCTTCTGAATCATTTGTTATTTCCAGATAATGTGAAATATTTACATAAGGCGAAGGGTCGTCTGCTGGAGAAACTGCTGATTTAATACTTATGTATCCGTCGTAGGTAAAGCTTGAAGTTGTATCATTTGTTAGCAAGTTAAACACATAGTTTTCATTTCCGTTACCATACCCTTGATAGTCCCACAAAGCGTTGCCAGTTGCTTCGTTGCCTGTCAGGTTCGTGTTTGTTGAATCCTCAACTACTATTCCATATTGCGTATTATCGTTTATTATATTATCATTAAGAATATTGTCAGAACCGCTCCAAACATAAAGCCCTGAAAAGCCGCTGCTAAGCGAAACCGTGTTACCAGAAATGTTACAATTGTATGCCTCACCAATATAACTTCCAATACCAGTGCTATTGTATACAAAATTGTCTGTTATGTTGCTATAATCTGCAGTTTCAACTTCTATGCCATAGTCATTACTTGAAGTAATATTATTCAGTGATGCTGTGCTGTTGTATAATTCATTTAAGTAGAGCCCATTACTCCATGCTTGAGTTACATTATTGTTTGATATACTAATATTATAGTCTGTTTCTGTTGTAATTCCATAAGAGCAAATATAATTGCAGTATATTTCGTTATTCCACACCACTGTATCATTTGTACTTAATAGGTGTACACCATTAAGCTGAGTATTATTTAGGACGTTATTTGTTATATTAATATTTGTACACGTATCTGAATAGATGCCCTCAAGCCACACATCAGAAATGTTGTTATCGTCTATTATTACACCATCTGACTGTTCCAGCAGAATTCCATTAGAATCAACAATGCCGCCGCCATCAATGCTGCAGTTTGTGATGCTCCCTGAACTTGTATCGAAATGAATTCCATTTTCATAATTATCGATATTGCAGTTTTCTATTGTTATATTAGTGTGCCCGTTTGCATTTATCGCAGTGATAGACCCGTCGATCCCGTCAAGAACAGAATTGTTGCAGTCAAGTACTATATCATTAGCATCGATATCAATACTCGAATAATTGAATACTGTTGATTCATCTCCGCAGACTTTTAGATTATGGGTTAAATTTAATTGCGTGCTGTTTGGAAGCGAATGTATTTCATTATCATTATCATCACAATCTGATCCAGTTGGATAAAGGCAGCTTCCAAATCCAGCAGATCCAAATCCATCTCCATCATTGTCTATACACTCTGGACCCATTGGAGCATAGATGGAGCTGAAGTTAGTGATATTCGCATAGACATATTTTTCATCTTCATTGATTCCATTTTGTGATATATCCCCTACATATTCAGGTAGCCACCACTCCCCGCCGGAATACTTGAAAATTTTCGTTTCAGTAGTATTAACTACCCCAACCATATCGCTGTCTTGATAAGAAATATTGATAAAAATCCAATATGTAATATCGCCGTTTGTGATATTCAGGTAGTGCTTTATATTCGAATATCCGTCAAGGTCGGATATTCCCGAGCCGTCTGCAGCCTTCAAATGTATCATTCCATCGAAGGTGAAGCTTGAAGTTGTATCATTTGTTGTGAGATTAATTACTGTATTATTTTCGCAATCTTCTTGCTCAAAATAAAAGTCCCATCTAGTATTGTTTGTTGCTATATTATTTATCCACGTGCTATGACTTGGACAGGTGCTATCTATACCCTGAGCACCAAAACCTAATAGAGTGTCATAGACTGTGTTGTTTTCAACCAAGCCATAGTCTGCTTGTGGGCCAGAGGTATATAGTCCAATTCCAAAACCCAAAGTTGAATTGTAAACTATATTCTTTGTTACATTAGCATATTGGCAATTAATGCTAATGCCTGTTCCTTCAGTATCATAAACAGTGTTATTGTATATTGTATT
>CAYGVN010000041.1:0-7436 GCA_964353445.1 Candidatus Woesearchaeota archaeon | reverse complement strand
AGGCTGAAGGAGATATTTCTGTTCTGGGAATAAAATTACAGGAGATGGAAAAGCAGATAGAAAATAATATGTCCCAGAGGCAGGCTCTAATTTCTGAAATAGCGATTCTGCAGAAGCATCTTGTACAGCTTGAGGATGCAAAAGGAACCTGCCCGGTATGCTCCGGCCAGCTTGCTGCTGAAACAAAAGAAAAATTGATTAACGAGCGCAGACAGCGCATTATGCAGCTCGATACAGATGCCCAGAAAGCTCTTCTCGAGCTTGAAAAAAGCAAAAGCGCCTCGCCAAGAATTAAAGAGATTATAGAAAAACAGAACTTTATTCTGCAGAGTATAAAACCAGAGCCTGGGCTGAGGGAGCAGGAAATATCAATTGCCAGGCAGCTGGGTGAATTCAAAGGAAAAAAGCAGATTACTGACAGCAGTATCAGCAGAATAAAATCAAAACTTTTCCAGCTTGAGCAGGAAATTAGAAAATTTGATTCTGAGTGGAAGAGATTGAATGAATACAAACAATATTATGGATATAGAACAGAGCAGGCTAACTTGAAGCAGGAGCTTGCTGATTTGGAGCAAAAATTAAAAATCAGGAAAACCAGCGCGTCTGATATTCAAAACACAGAACAGCGCTTTTTGGCGCTTGTCAAGAAAATACAAAGCCTGTCTTCAGAGCAGGAAAGCCTGGTATCTATTTTGCAGGAAAAAGAAAGGCGGTTTTCTGATTTGAAGGACAAAAAAGAGCAGATTATATTAATCAAAGCAGGTATTGCAACTTTGGACTCAAATATAGAATTCCTGAACAAATTCAAGAATGCCCTGCTGACAACTCAGGAGAGCCTGAGAAAAGAATTGCTTTTGGCTGTAAATGAAGTTATGTCAAGCACCTGGTCCTGCCTTTACCCATATTCTAATTGGGATGATATTCAGCTGCTTGGAACTGAGAGTGATTATATCCTGCAGATCAAGGAAGCTGGCGGAGACTGGATACAAGTGGCTGGTTTTGCATCTGGCGGAGAGAGAATGCTTGCCTCTCTTGCGCTTCGAATTGCATTTGCAAAAGTCATGGCCTCAAACCTCAGCCTGCTGATTCTTGACGAGCCGACGCACAACTTGGATGAGAAAGCAATTCAGACACTCATAGAAGCAATCCAGGAAAAGCTATCCGGCTTTCTGGACCAGATTTTTATTGTAACGCATGAAGAGAAACTCGCAGAAGCTGGAGAAAATATAATTAGAATTTAATTATTTATTGGATGTAAGGTATATCCTTGCTGTACTTTTCAACTAGTCTACGATCAAGAACTATTCCAGGACTTACTTCTATTTTTTCTATTTTATTTTTCTGTTTTTTTCCCTTTTCCCGCACTGCATCTTGTTTCTTTCCTGATTCTTGCTGGCTATTATAATTTTCAACAAGTGTTTCAATTTCTTGCAGATATTGTTCAATTGTTCTGTACGTATTTGAATTAGTTATTGCTTCAGATGCGCAGACTATAGGGTCTATGTATTCATCATCCTTGGCTCCCTTGTAAATTTCTTCACCGAGGGTCTTCAGCTTGTTTCTATTTTTTATTAAAAAGAAATATAATTCATTAACTTTTTTTTCTATCGGATCTCTAAATTTATAGTTTTCATCTTTGAAATATGCGCTGATAGAATCTTCAATACCGTTTTCTCTGTCTTTAAATGTCGCACCTTTAGAAGATAAGAGGGTAAAAGATTCTGTTCCGATTATTAAATTCATATTATTAGAAGAATAATGTAATAATTTCTTCGCGTCGACAGGGCGGTCTCTGCACCCTTTCTTTTGATATAAATTTAAGAATATCTGGTAATTCTTACCTGATTTTGTAAAAGTTTTAGAATTAATATTAAAATCGAAATATTGTTCTTTTTCTAAGTTTTTAGAAGAAACAGTGTCATCTATCGTAGTCATATATTCATAATCTCCATCTTTGTATCCTTCTTCAAACACTGGCATGAAGAATTCTACAAATTAAAATTATATAAACCTTTCCATAATGTGACACGAGAGCCTCTGGTTTTATCACGATTTGTGATAGGTTATATCACAAAATAAAAAATAAGATAAAAGAAAAAATACACAGCTGAACTGATGTTCAGCTGGTGCCTCGCCTCTGCAAGGCTTCGGAAATAAAAAATTAAATCGTCTTCAGAAGTTTTGCAACTTCTACGAGCACTTCCGGCTCATTCGGGAGCGAGATTGATTTTCTGAATCTCTCACCGCCTTCAGGCATAAAAAAGCCCTTTGATATGGAGATAAATTCGTTTTCTCCTTCGTCTGTTTTTGCAATTTTTCGGGCAACTTCAATGAAAGAATTCCGCCCAAATTTCACTTTCTCAGCTTTTACGGTTTTAAATTCAACTGCCATTTTCTTTTCCTCTTTTATATGCGGCATTTCCAGAACTCTAGCGAATGGTTCAGGTTTGCTCGCTGATAAATTTTCTGTTTTAAATCTTTATAAATCTTACTATAAAAATTCCTCGGCTTTAGCAAGCTTGCTGCTGGCAGTTTTTTTCTCATACAGGATGGCGTAATCTTCTAGCCTCCTGCCGTGGCTTTCTTTTGATTTTCTCTGCCTTATTTTGATAAAGACAGGATAATTGCATGCTTCGCCGATTACAAGAGCTTCCCCTACTTTCAGGCTCGAGACAATGTCAAGCGTTGACTTGGAAATTGCCTCTGAACTTTTGCCAATGTGGTCCAAATCATAAGGGTTCGTTATTTTCAGGATAATCTGCGTGTTGCACTGCGACAGCGCAGTTGTTGATAACTGGATAGGACGCTGGGAAATCAGGCAGAGATTGGCGTAGAACTTTCTTCCTTCTCGAGCAAGTGTTTCAATAATTCCCCTGCTCAACGCATATTCTGCTTTCTGCCCCTCTGGGCAGAAATTATGAGCTTCTTCTATGATTTCCAAATAAGGGGGAGCATTGCCTTCTCTCCTGAGCTTGAATAATTTTCTGGAAATATAATTAACAATCAGCTGTTTTTTCTTCAGGTCCAGGATATCCCTGAAATTCAGAATAACCAAATGGCCCTGCAATAGCAGGCTGTCGACATTCGGCCAGTCAGATGTTGAGAAAATATTGTAATACTCAAGCTCTGCCAGCCAGCTGATAAGAGCTTCTGCTGTTGCTTTAGAAATTTCTTCTGATTCTCTTATTGCTGAAATTACTTCTTTGAGCGAAAAAGAATCTGCGCTCTGCTTCAGGAGCGCTATAATCCTGCCAAGCTCTCTGGACTGGACAGGAGACATATTTGGAATCAGGCTTGCAAAAGATTTTCCGCTCATATTCCTAACGCTGATTCTCACATCTTTTGCATCTATTACTGTGATTTTATCTTTGAATGTCAAGTCTTCTTTCAGGCTGACATATTCTCCGTGAGGGTCTACAACAAGCACTGCAATTTTCCCCTGCTTAGCATCCCTGCTTAGAAGCTCTTCAAGCAGAACAGCAGTTGCATAAGATTTGCCGGCTCCTGAAATTGCAAGAATAGCCATGTGTTTTTGCAGCAGTCTTGTGAGATTGAATTTTGCATCCAGGTCATGCTGCTGCACAGTTCCCAAGTTAACACCTTTTTCCTGGTCAAGGCCAAGAAATTTATTCAGCATCTGGGATTCAACTTCTGTTACAGAACTCCCCGGCGACGGAGGAAAACTTGACCTGTTCAGCATGCCATCCTGCGTGTATACTCCAAGAGGCTTTGCTTCTGCAATTGTATATTCCCATTCTTTGATTGGAAATGCGTGGTATAACTCGCTGGTTTTATTATATTCTTTGACTGCGCCTGCAGACTCAAAGTAGCGGTTTGTCTTGAATATATTCATCACAGATGCTATTATTGTTCCCTCATCTGTCTGCACAGAAATAAATGCTCCTCTCTTAACTTCGCCGGAGCTTATAACAAAGCTGAAACCATTAACAGACGGGCCTTCTGGGGTTGTTATGACTGTACCCAGCTTTTTGATAGTCTTCATGACCAAAAAGTTTGATACCAAGTATAAAAATTTGTATTTACTCAAGGAGATATTTTAGAAAACCTTTTTATACCAGTTATCTTAAAGGAAATATATAGATAAAGCACAGAACTCAACTTTGGAGGTGTATAAACATTACAATTCTACCGTTGGCGCCGATTGACAGGCTTATTCGCAAATCAGGAGCCAAGAGAGTTTCTGACGATGCAAAGCTGGCAATGGCTGAGGTTCTAGAGGAACACGGAGAAAAAATAGCGGCAAAAGCTCTGAAGCTGTCAGAGCATGCGAACAGGAAGACAATCAAGGCTTCTGATATCAAATTAGCTGCGAAGGAATAAGATTATACTTGAACTGTTTTTGACTTATATTTTTCATCAAGCTCTAAAAGCACATTCTGGAAGCTTTTGTAAGGTGTTCTTTCAATGTCATATTTATTGATAAGTTTGATTGGTTTGTCTGCCATAAATGTCATGCCAAAATCAAACAAGCTTCCTTCGCTTTTTGGATTGTAATAAATATGTATTTCATCTGCTCCCATTATAGCAGCTCTATTTTCAGAACAAATATTTAATCCGACCAAATCATTCTGGTTTGTGTTTCTCGGAGGAAAATGAACTTTATGCCCTGCAGTTTCTAATCTGGAAATATAATCTTCCAGATATTGCTTTTCAGCTTCGCTGATTATTCTGACAGGGCATATCAAAAATATTTTTCTTTCTAAGCTATTTTCCATATATGGTCACTTTCTAATTTTCTTAAGATAAATTTTTATAAAATCAATTGTGCCGGGCAAACACTCTAGTTTCTGGGCTTTGTTTCCATCAAACCACTTTATTTCGCTTACTCCATGATCCGCTAATGATTGCTCTCCACCTACTAATTTACATACATAACAAATCAAAATTTGTTGTGATTCTTGATCCTCTGCTATCCATTTAGAAGAAAGTATCTTTGGAAGTAAATACTCGACTTCCACGTTATATCCCGATTCTTCTTTTGCTTCTCGTTTAGCTGCTTCTTCAGGTGTTTCTCCAAATTCTATTTTTCCACCAGGGAATTCCCATTTGTTATGAGCTTCTTTATGCCATTCTTTTTTACGCCTAACAAAGAGAATTTCGCCTTTCTCATTTACCACAAGGCTTTTTACGATAGTAAATTGTTTTCTTAACTTTTCTTTAGTCATTTTAATTTTAAATAAGGTAAAGTATATAATCTTTATTAGAACGGCCTCATTTCCCTTCTTAATTCAAACAAGCTTGGATTATTGCCGAGCTTTTCATTTAAGCTCGCCTTGAAAAACTGAAGCTCATTCTCAGCCAGCTTTGCCCGCGCATCTGCCTCTATCAGCACAGAAGGATAAGCGTATGCCTGGTTCTGCCTCGAGATTGCCCAGATAATTGATGATATCTTGGCTGCAATTTCCTCGGTATCCTTAGGGGCCAGGAAATCCAGCCTGAGAGGCCTGTCAAATTCAACTGCCTTGATGTAAGTTGCATGAATTGCTTTTTTATATTCGCCCAAGTCTTTCACAGCAGGAGCGTTTTCTTCTGCATAAGGCATTGCAGCTGTTCTCTCGCCTTTGTTAAGCAGATAAAACAAAAATAAGGTATCTGTTGTATTGTACAAAATATCTTTGTTATTGTCCACACTATCTTTCAGCTCTTTTGAAAGCTCTGTCTTGAGCAGGTTTGGAAGAGCTTTCTCGAGCAATAAATTGCAGTATTTCTTGCCTTTTGAATCTTCAACAGCTCCGACAAGCAGGATTTTATTCTTTGAGCAGACTTCGAATAATTTCTTGTGCAGATTAATTATGTCCAGATAAGCTTTGTAAGCCTTGGAATCTTTATCAGGCTGGTTTGAAGGATAGGGAACAATTGAGCCGTCCAAAACAAGAACATTTGGCTCGAATTTTTTAATTGCAGCAAGCGCAGTAATCAGCTCCAGCTCAGAGCGCTTTAGGTTTGACATTGCGCCGAATTCAACCTCTGAGAATTCAGAGCCGATTCCGACTGGCTCTGGAACAGGCTTTCTGCTCGGATAATAGTCTGCACCTTTCAGCATGCCATTTTCATAAGAAAAGCAGACTGCTACTGCCCTTCTGAGAAGCAGGTTAATGCCATGATATTCTTTTTTCAGAAAACCGCCGTCAACTCCGCATATTTTTATCTTGTCCAGATTAAACTCATCAATTGGAACCCTAAATTTGGAAATCTTCAGGCTGTCTGCCTGCTTTAATGTATCTGCAAGCTGCTGGCGCCTGGAGCTCAGCTCATTTATCTTCCCGGCAATTAAGTTGATAATATCCTCCATGTATAAACTTTTTAAACTCAAAATAAATAAATTTGTATACAGGGGTGGTCAAGTTAGCAAAGAAATTTTATGTAACAACAGCAATTGATTATACCAGCGGGCTTCCTCATATTGGACATGCTTATCAAAAAATAGCTGCAGATACACAAGCTAGATGGAAAAAGAGCCAGGGATTTGATGTATTTTTCCTAACAGGCACAGATGAGCACGGCTTAAAAGTTCAGAGAGTAGCAGAAGCAGCAGGTGTTACACCTAAAAAATTAGTAGACGATCTGGCTAAACAATTCAAAGATGCATGGAAAGCGCTAAACATAGAATCTGACAGATTTATCAGAACAACCGATGAAGACCATAAAGCAGTAGTTATCGAACTTATTAAAAAAATAAATAAAAAAGGTGATATCTACAAGGGAGAATACGAAGGTCTTTACTGCGTCGGCTGTGAGCGGTTTCTTACTGAAAAAGATTTAGTAGACGGCAAATGTCCTTGGCACAAGACAAAACCTGAATATATAAAAGAAGAAAGTTATTTTTTCAGGCTTTCAAATTATCAAAAACAACTGCTGGATTTCTACAAGAAAAATCCTGATTTTATTTCTCCAAGAAAGAAGCAGGCTGAAGTAATAAACCGCGTAAAAGAAGGCTTGAAGGATTTGAGCATAACCAGAACATCTTTTACATGGGGGATTCCTTTCCCGCTTGAAAAAGGACATGTTGTTTATGTCTGGTTCGATGCTTTGCCTAATTATATCACTGCTTTGGGCTGGCCAAAGGGCGAAAATTTCAAGAAATATTGGCCTGCTGATACGCATCATCTAGGTGTTGACAATCTTTGGTTTCACGCTGTAATCTGGCCAGCAATGCTAATGTCTGCAGGCATTAAATTGCCAAAGCAAATCTACGTCAATGGCTGGCTTACTTTTGATGGTCAGAAGATTTCAAAATCCTTGGGAAATGTAATAGATCCGAGATATCTGGTGAAAAAGTATGGTGCAGATGCGATACGATTTTATGTTCTGCGCGAAATACCTTATGGAGAAGACGGCGATTTTTCAGAGGCTGCGCTTGTTGCTAGAAATAATTCTGACCTGGCAGATACTCTGGGCAATCTGCTTTCCCGCTC
>CAYGVN010000040.1:0-7447 GCA_964353445.1 Candidatus Woesearchaeota archaeon | reverse complement strand
TATCCTCTGAGTTTGCTTATAGATTTATCAGCTTTCTACTGGCCTTTGAAAAGTAAAAAACTAATTAATCAAGATATCAAAAGTCCAAGTTTTGAACAGATTAAAGAGATATTAAAACAATCGATGGATGAATGTTATTATACATTAAAAGATAAAATTTTTTCCAAGCTAAATTTAGATTCTTGGACATATTTTAAATGGAGAGTTGAATTATTTGACGCAATGAAAGGAGCTGACTCTCAAGAACTTTATTCAGAATTTTTAGAGTCGTATACAGAATACTTCAATAAAAACGACAAAACTGTGCCGATGTATCAATAGTTATCTATTAGGGTTTAAAATAAATCCAACATCTTCTTGCAAATACCTTATTAAAACAGGGGCGCTTGGTTCGTGTTTAGAAAGACTTAAAAAGTTAATTATTATAATCATACTATAAAATGGTAGATTTAACAAAACTACTTCAAGATATGTATACAGAAGGCACAATAAAAAAGATTTCTACAAATGACATACCTGCCACAATTGAAGATAAAACTAATTTTAATAAATTAGCAAATGAAGATGGACATGCTATATTTATTAATCAAGATAGACTAGACGAATTTGATTTTATTCCTCGGAAAGCACATATTGATGTAATTTATGAAGCAGTTAAAGATATTGCTACTAAAGTTAGAATGCTTATAGCGGATGATACAAAAAATGATGAAATGATGCCTGTAAACTTTTATTCTGCTAAACACTATAATGTATGGAACTTAGGTCCAGCAGCTCCAAATGCAGCTCTTACAGCTACTAGTGGTAGTAAAGAAACAGATTTTTACAAAGCAATGAAATCTTTATTTCCAGAATACGCTGCTCAAGTAAAAATACCTGCTAAGACAAAATAAACCCAACGTCTTCATTGCAGTATCTTATTTCCAAAACGTCAAAATATTTTTCAACTGCTGGCTGGATTTTGTCTGTGAATTTCTGCAGGAAAGTGAGGACTGCAAAGCCGTCTTTTTTTAGAACTCTTTTCAGCTCTTTGAGCGCTGAATCAATGTCTTCTGCATTCTGAATAGCTGTAAAGCTCAGAGCAGTTGCAAATGAATTGTCCTTGAAAGGCAGCTTCTCCAAATCTCCCTGAACAGCTTTTTCATTTCCCTTTTTAAGCATCTCAAAGGAAATATCAACTCCGAAGAGTGGGATTGCGAGAAAAGACTGCAGGAGTCCTGTTCCACAGCCGTGGTCAAGAATCGGCTGCCTGATATCCAGGTCAGCAAGCATTATTCTGTATTTCTGAAGTTGAATATCTCTATACCTGGCATCATAAATTTGGGCTGTGCTGTCATAAGCCTGCTTGATAACCCTTGTTTTTTCCATTCGCAAACTTTTAAAGAGCAGATTTATTTTTAAATTATATGGAACTGATAGTTGATACAAACGTGCTTCTATATACAGCTAAATATAAACTAGACCTGCAAAAATTAATCAGAAGCAAATTCGGCTTGATATCTATCATTGTGCCGAATGTTGTAGTTTACGAGCTGAAAAATTTAGCTAATGCATCTGAAAAAAAATCTGAGCGGGATGCTGCTCATCTTGCTCTGCTAATAATAAAGCACAACAAACTTCCATCAATCAAGCTCAGCGGGCCTGCAGACACAGCAATTGCTGAATGGGCTGTAAAGAGCAAGGCCTCTGTCCTGACAAATGATTTAAAGCTCAGATACAGGCTCAAAGAGCTGGGAGCCAAAGTATTTTGCCTAAGGCAGAAAGAAATGATTCAAGAATGGTAATCATTGATGTTATAGTAGAAACTCCAAAAGGGAGCAAGAAAAAATATGAGCTGACAAAATCTGGAAAGCTTGTTGTTGACCAGCTTATGAAACCCGGCTTTGAATGGCCTGGAAATTACGGCTTCGTGCCAGAGACTGTCGGCGGAGACGGTGATAATCTCGATGTGTTTATAATATCGCGCAATTCTCTGAAATCAAAAAACAAGGCAAGAGCAAAAGTAGTAGGTATTATGTTAATGAGCGATTCTGGCGAGAGGGACGACAAGATTATAGCTGTACCGTTGCGCTCCAGGACTAGAAGCTTAAAAGATATAAGCCCTAAAATGCTTGATAAAATAAGTTACTTTTTTAAGCATTATAAAAAGAGAAATGTTAAAGTACACGGGTTTGAAGGAATAGAAAAAGCTAAAAAGGTCATTGTTCAGGCTAAAAACAGGTACAAGGGTTAAAATGTATTATAAATCCCAAGTTGAAAGTGTTGTAAGGATTCCTCCAGCTCTATTTACAGAGGAACTTGGAAAAGCTGTGATGACTCAGCTAAAAACTGAGTATGAAGGGGCGGTCTTTCCAGAGCTGGGCAGAATTATTGTAGTCATAAGCATAGAAGAAGTAGGGGAAGGTGTTTTAATCCCTGGAGACGGAGCTGCATACTACAAAACTAAATTTACAGCTATCAATTATATCCCAGAACTGAACGAGCCTATAGAAGGGGATGTCAAAGATATTGCAAAATTCGGCGCATTTATTGACTTCGGCCCGTTTGAAGGGATGGTGCATATTTCGCAGACAATGGATGATTTTGTCTCATTCAGCAAATCCGGTGCTCTTACAGGAAAGCAAAGCGGCAGAAGCTTGAAGGTAGGGGATATTGTAAGGGCTCGGGTAGTTGCTATAAGCTTCAAAGATCCTACTGGCCCGAAAATCGGGCTGACAATGAGGCAGCCATATCTTGGCAAGCTTGAGTGGATTGAGGAGCTGACAAAAGGAAAACCTGCAAAAAAAGAAGTAAAGAAAAAAGAGAAAGAAAAAAAGGAGAAGAAATAAATGGCAAAACAAGCATGCAAAACATGCAAAAAATTAGTAACAGGAGACAAGTGCCCTCTTCATCCAGGTGCAAAACTTGTTGAAAACTGGAAGGGGCAGATAATTGTCCTAGATCCTGCTAATTCTGAGCTGGCAAAGAGAATGAAAATCACAGACAAAGGTGAATACGCTATAAGAGTTTGAAAATGGCATGGATTTTTAACAAATATACAAAAATTGCTAAAGAAACAAAAGAATCAATAGCGCAGCAGCATGCATTTTACAGTAATCTCAGAACCCAAATTAAAAAAGTCAGTTACAGAGGAAAATGGGTGCAAGAAATTCTTGGTGCCGAAACCCATGTGCTAGAAAAAAAACCATATTTTGCGCGAGCAAAGAAAATTGCTTTTGAGATATTAGGACATTGCGAGCATGGTGCATACCTTGCTGTTGATGACAGAATAAAGATTTACTATAAAGGACAAAAATCTGGAAAGCATAAAGAAGTTATTCAAGGTTATGTGTCTGAATGTAAAAACTTAAATGCTGCAGTAATTTTGAAGTTCCCTCAAGTAGAAGAAGGAATCAAGCATTTGGAAAGTTTATTGATGTGAAATGGAAATTACAATTTTAAATAAGAAGGACAATTTATTGCTGAACAGAACTGAAGTAATTGCTGATGTTCAGCACGCCGGCGAATCAACTCCAGCAAGGAAGGACCTTAAGAAAGCTCTTGCTGCAAAATTAAGCGTCGATGCAGAGCTGATTGCTGTAAGAAAGCTTGAGCCAAGTTTTGGAAACAATTCAAAATGCTGGGCATTTGCATACAAGAGCAAGGAAGATATGCAGAAGTTCGAGCCGAAGCATATTCTCAAAAGAGGTATGCCAAAAGGCGCTGAACAACCTAAAGAGGAAGCTAAACCTGCACAGGAGGAAAAGAAGTAATGGCTACTGCACCTGAAAAAACAAAACACAGACCAGGAGATTCAACTTCAAAGTACAAGAAATATTCTATTCAGGGAGAAATCTTGTCCAAGCTCGGAAGAACCTGCCCGAAGTGCGGGCCAGCTGTATTCATGGGCGAGCACAAAGACCGCTATGCCTGCGGAAAATGCGGCTTCACAGAAAAAAAAGTTTCTAAATAAGTTCATTTTATTCAAAAAAAATGCTTAAAAAGCCATAATTAGAAAAATAAAAATGATAAAGGCTATAATTTTTGATGCTGGCGGTGTTCTGTTTAAAAATAAGGGTGAAGTAGTTTATACTACTCTAGCAAAAAAATTAGGCATCGACAAATCAGAGTTTGATGAAGCTAGTATGAAATATTTTTTTGATGCACAAAAAGGTCTGATTTCTACAAAAAATATGATTTCTAATATGGCCCGCGATCTAAATTTAGATGAAACAATGTTATTGAAACGTTGGCAAGAAACTTATGCGGAAGTCATGATTTTGAATGAAGAAGCATTAAGATTAATTGATTCATTAAAGAAAAATGGCTACGTAACCGCTCTGATGACAAATACAATAGAATTGTATAGCACTATAAATAAAAGTAGAAATAATTTTTCAAAATTTTATCCGATAGTAATGTCTTGGGAAGTTGGTGCAAGGAAGCCTGAAGAAAAAATCTATAAAATTATGTTGGATAAATTGAAACTCAAGCCTGAAGAGTGCGTATTCTTAGATGATAGAGAACAAAATGTTATTTCGGCAACGAATATGGGGTTGAAGGTGATATTGGTTAAAAGAATAACGCAATTAAAAAAAGACTTAAAGAAATTAGGCATTAAAATATGATTTGCTTAGGAATCGAATCAACTGCGCATACTTTTGGAATCGGAATTGTAGACGAAAATGGCAAAGTTCTTTCTAATGAACGGGCTACTTTTACGACAGAGGAAGGCGGAATTCATCCCCGCAAAGCAGTTGAGCATCATGTTTTATTTTATGAAACTATTCTGAAAAATTCCCTGGAGAAGGCAAAAATTGATTTGAAGGATATTGATTTGATTGCATTTTCCCATGGCCCTGGCCTTGGCGCCTGTTTGAGAGTTGGCGCAGCAGCTGCAAGAGCACTTTCAACTCTTCTAAAAATTCCGATTGTCGGCGTAAACCACTGCATAGCTCATGTTGAAATTGGAAAATTAACATCTGGCTTCAAAGACCCCATCACACTTTATGTTTCTGGCGCAAATACCCAGATTCTCGCATTTGCATCAGGCAGATATCGGGTATTTGGAGAAACGCTTGATATTGGAGTTGGCAATTTTTTAGATAATTTTGGAAGAGCGCTTGGGCTTGGATTTCCAGCTGGCCAGAAGATTGATGAACTCGCCAAAAAGGGCAAAACCTATATTGAACTGCCGTACACAATAAAAGGAATGGATTTTTCCTTTTCAGGCATTCTGACAAAGCTTGAGCAATTGGCAAAAACAAAAAAATACAAGATAGAGGACTTGTGTTATTCTGCTCAGGAAAATGTTTTTGCAATATTGACAGAAGCAACCGAGCGCGCAATTGCGCACATCAATAAAAAAGAAATTCTGCTCACAGGCGGAGTTGCAGCAAACAGCAGGCTTCAGGAAATGCTAAAGATAATGAGCAAGGACAGGAATGTTGATTTTGCTGTTGTTCCGAGAGATCTTGCAGGCGACAACGGCGCCATGATTGCCTGGCAGGGAATTCTGGAATACAAGGCAGGCAAAAGGCAAGAAATAAAAGATACAAAAATCAAACAAGGGTGGAGAACTGACCAGGTTGATGCGATATGGGTATAAAATATAATAAATCTAAGGAAATTTCTATTAGAAAATATTTTTCTTCGCACGAAATAAACGATGCTGAAGACCTTATTAGAAAGGCTGAATGGCTGGCTGAACAAAGAGGAACAGACGAAGCTGAAGTAATAAAATTTGCATTAGAAGATTACTTGGATTCTGCAATTAAAAAATATATAGAAAGCAAAAGAATTATGGAAGAGAGTAAGAAGTGAGCATGAAAACTCAAATTCTAAAAATAAATAATCATACTATTCAAGCTGAAGTTGCAGATACATTTTGGAAGAAGGCAAAGGGATTGATGTTCGCAGAAGAAAAGAAAAATATTCTTTTCACATTTTCAAGAGAGGGGAAATATGGTTTTTGGATGCCGTTTGTCAGGTTTCCAATTCTTATCTGCTTTGCAGACAGCAAAAAGAGAATAATTCAGACAGAAAAAGCAATTCCTGTTACTTTTAGTCCAAAAACATGGAAAATTTACAAGCCGAAACATAAAATAAAATATGTTCTTGAGCTTGCAGAAGATATTAATGCAAAAGAAGGGGATATAATTCAAGTTCAAAGATAACAAAAATTCACTGCTCGCGCTTATCTGCAGGCTAAAGCCTGCGGTATTAAGGCAGCTCGCTAATCGCGAATTTTTGGAATTGAAAAACGCACTAAAGTGCGGGGTATTAAACCCAACGTTTTTCAATAATTTTAATAATTTTTCTTTGATGATAAGTGTATGACTAAAACTAGAATTCCTGCTCATGGGGCAAAAGTATTTTCAAAAAATGCCTTAAAATCTATGCTCGGCCGCAATGATTTTGATCCGATAATACTTGCATATCACGCTACCATCAGATGCAATTTAAGCTGCGGCTATTGCAAAGGCCGTTTATCTGGCTTTTATGTTGAAGAACTGGGCACAGAAGAAACAAAAGATATGTTAAAAAAAGCTAAGAAAGCTGTGCCTAGTTTAGCGATAACTGGCGGGGAACCGCTAATACGCGAAGATATTATAGAAATAGCAAAGTACGCGAAATCTATCGAGTATTTCCCTATCACATTATTTACTAATGGCTTGCTTTTAGATAAGAAAGAAGAAATATTGGATTATGTAGATGTTGTCATAACTAGTTTAGATTCTACACATAAATCACAAACAGATAAGATTGTCGATGTAATTAAAAAATATTCAAAAAAACAAAAAGAAAAAAAATTTATGTTTGCAGTTAATTGCGTTATAACACCTGAAACTTTGGATGATGTTCTTGATGTCGCTGAATTTGCATTCGAAAATGGCGCAGCTTTTACTCTCGGGCCTCAAGTTAATAATAGACTGCCAAACCAAGCTCTTGTCAGTGATAATGAATATAATAAAAAATACAAGAATGTCATCGACCAAGTTATTGAATGGAAAAAGCAGAAAAAACCAATTATGCATGGCATTTGGTACTTGAAAACTATAAGGAACTTGTCTGAATTTAAATGTCATCCCACAACTGTTCCAGTGCTTTTTCCAAACGGAGATATTTATTTTCCATGCTATGAACTTCGTACAATTGCAGGCAATTTGAATAGAGCAAAGTCTTGGGATGAAGTTTGGCAAGAGGGTGTTAAAAAATATGGCGATGGTCCCTGGAAAGATTGTACTAATCTCTGTCATTTGGGCTGTTACATTGAACCAACAATGCTTATAGAGCATCCTATGGAGATAATTAAAATTCCTGTAGATTGGGTTCGGTCGGGCGTATCAAAAGGAAAATACAAAGAGTATTCAAGATAATTATTTCTTCCAGTGTAAAAAGCTATTTAAGTTTATGAGTTCACCCTCAGAATTATGAATGGCTCTATTGGCAAGATAGCTGGCAGGAC
>CAYGVN010000039.1:0-7932 GCA_964353445.1 Candidatus Woesearchaeota archaeon | reverse complement strand
CTGAAGGATTTTTAATTGCCCACCAGATAGGGCTCGCCAGCCTGCCTTCCAAGCCCGGCTCTGTCGGGCCGCTCAAGTCTTCCACACGCACGCAGAAAGGAGGCTTGACCCATTCAGCCCACTTGACTTTTTGCAATTCTTTTAGAAGCAAATTTTTAGCAGTATAGATTAAAACTGAAGATAATTTCAGCAGAGCAGAGCGTTTTGACAGCTTTTCAATCTGCTCCTCTGTTGCCTTGCTGTCGACAATTAGAATTGCTTCTTTCTTATTTAAAATTTTAAATTTGAGGCTGTAAACTTCAAAGAGGGCATTTAATTCTGCCAAAGCTAAATCTAAATTTTCTCCGGAAAAATGAAATAAGTATTTCATAGAAAAAGATTACAAAAGAAAAATAAAAACTTTATCTTCTTTTTCTGCCAACCATACGGAGTGTCTGTCTTTCTTCTCTTTCAACTTTTGACAAAATTCTTGTAATATATCCTTCTAAGCGTTCAATTCTTCTGTCTATAATTACAATGTATTTTAAACTCCATATTATTCCTACGAGCAGTCCGAATATTGTTGCCCACAGGATGATTTCACCAGCGTCTAAGGCCATTTTAGTACCTCCCTAAATATTAGGAGTATTTCAGCCTTTAAATTTCTTCCTCTTCTGAAGGTACTTCAATTTCAGGCTTTTTTGGAGCAGCTGCAGCTCTCCAGACCTTAGCGAAAGCCGGAGTTACAACCAGCCAGTTTTCTCCGAAACCAGCAATGTCGCCGTCGTTTGCTTCAACTGTCTTTTTTACTTTGTCGATTGCTCTTTTTAGTTCAGTGATGTCTTTTTCTTTTAACGGGCCAACATTTAGAATAGCAATAGTAAAACCTTCCCTAATCGCGTTCAGAACAACAGCGATGTCATCATATTTTTCCAGAGTAAACGGGCGCACCATTACTTTTGCTTTTGCATCTTTTAAATCAGCTTCCAGCTCGACATAGTCTTCTCCAAGTTCAACGTCTCCTTCTTCGCTTTTAAAAATAGATCCTAATTTATTTTTCAAGTTTGACCAAGGCATAGTATCAACCTCCTACCTTTAAAATTAGTTAATCACTTGCTAATATAAAGTTTTTGATAGAGCAGCGAACATTTTACGCATCCACTGCTTCCAGCATAGAAGTCAAATTCCAGATTTGGGTTCGTGTATAAGAGGAAATATTTGGGTCCAGAGAAAGGCTTTCAATCTCCTGAAGTGCAGCATCTATCTTGACAATAAGCTCTTTTCCGTCGTTATTCTGCAGAGTGTTTCTGATTTCTTCCAAGGTATTCCGCACATTTTTTGAAATTGAGCTGTCTTTGCATAAAGATTCTATAAAAATAGCAACTTCCTTGACTTTATCCATTTTTATCGTACACCGCTTTTATCCCAGCTTTGATATAGTTAGTTACTTTTGAATTATCAAGATGGTCTTCCATGTTCATCAAATGTCCTTCAGCATCTATTGATGCATGATAATCTCTTATCAATCCTGCAATTTCAGGAACTCTTTGTGCATCAAGACCGCCGGCAAATACTATTCCAAGGTCTAACTTCTCAAGCTCATTTGCAACAGCTCTACTCATTTCTGCATTAATGGGAATGCCTTTTCCTCCAGATTGGTCTATTATTGCATAATCAATAAAAGGAACGTAAGGTACTATTTTTTTTGCCATTTCTTTCGGCTCTTCAAACATGCAATCTTCAATCTGAAAAATAATTTTATGATTGTGATTTTCTGTGAATTTTCCCAATTCTTTAATTGAGGGATAGGGCATATTTAGCTGAATAGCATTGCACAATCCTTCACTAATATGCATTGCGTTTTCAAGAAATCTTGAATCAAGTTCTTTGCCACACCAATGAATTGTTCTTAATGAATTTTCAGGCATTTTTTCCATCAAATAATGAATATCCTCCTTGTTCGCATACCGACCTCTGCGTGGAAGCCCCTGTAATGTTTTTTGACTCATTAATATTCCATACATCCCAAGATGCCCATCTAGTGCATTTGTCATATTTTCAACATCTTCAATTGTTGTTATACCAGTAACACCGATGTATTGTTTAGCCATTTTTCAGTTCTTTCAAGATGTAGTTTAATGCCTCTTTTTCTTTGTCAGCTGGAATATTCAGAACAGCTGCTGAAGGATGCCCTCCGCCTGTTCCGCCAAATAAATCAGAAGCATTTATAAAAATTTTGGCAAGGTCAAATCCTCTCGCCCTGCCGGCTATTCTGGTCTGCTTTGGTTTTCTTGATACCACAAGCGCGACATCTGCTCCCAAACTCAATATCTTCTGTGCTGCAGATGACTCGTAGGCGCCCACATTTGATATGGCAATAATTTTGCCGTCAATTATTTTTATTTCCAGCCTCTGGCAGGCTTTCAGCCAAGCAAGCTTTTCCTGCTCCTCAATCCTGCCTGCAATTGATGCCAGCAAGTCCTGATATTCTAATTTGTGCTCTTCAAGCAGTTCAGCCAGAACTTTTAAAGCAGAGCTTTTGGCAAATCTCAGCCCGCCCGTGTCAGATATAATTCCGTAGATTATTGCTCTTGCAGATTTTTCGCTGATTTCTATCTTATATTTAGTATATATATAATATAGAATCTCAGTTGTAGAAACAGCTTCCCTTATAATTTTGTTGCTGACTGTGTCAACTGCCGGAGAAGGCTGGTGATGGTCTATGATAAAAATATCTTTTTCTCTGAGCGTTTCAGGCAGAAGATTCGGCTGGGTGTCAAGCAGAAGAATTTTTTGAAAGCTTTCTGGTTCTATTTCTTTCAGGAGCTTTGCCTCGAAGCCAAATAAATTAAAAATTTTCTTTCCGTCGTTGTTCAGCGCGCCTGAAATGCAGAATTCCAGCTTTGCTTTTGGATTTAATTTTTTGGCAAGCTGTTCAAAAGCAACAAAAGAACTGCACGCATCAATGTCACCTACATGCGCAACTACCAGAACATTTCCAGATAACCACTCTTTAAGTTCCATATTTTGCATTTGAATTCTGAGTTTGTAGTTTTGAGTTTAGCTTTGAGCTCGACTTTGGCTCTTAGCTTTTAGCTAGTAGCTAACAACTCACAGCTCGTATGGCTCATAACCTATTGCTCATAATTCATTTCAAGGCCTCAGTTAATTCTTTCTGCAGTTCAAGAGCTTTTTCCCTAGTTTTATTTTCCTGCTTGTCGATGCTCTTGACTCTGATATCCAAATCAGATTTTTTGTCCAGCAGATCTTTCTTGAGCTCTTTGGCATCTCTCTCAACCAAAATTTCTCCAACTATTTTGTAGACAGGAGATTTTGCATGCTCTAATTCCGCGAGGGCATTTTCTACTTCAGCCATCTGAAGCTGAGACGTCTGCTTCTGGTTAGCAAATAGATTTAATCTCTGCTGCATCAGCTGAAGCTGCAGAAGTTTTTCCTGCATATCTTTACTCAGTTCTTTTTCCATTTTCTTTTTGCCTCCAAGTTTTCTCGACTACTGATATCAGTCCGCTCAATGATGTAACAATCGACCTGAAAGCAGTCGCATCCTGAGCGCTGATAGTTATTATCAGCTTGTCTTTCTCCAATTTTAAATCATAGCCTGCCCGCTCAGATTTGAAGCTCTGTTCAGGTTCGAGGGCAGCCTTGTATGCCTGAAGCATTTCTTTGTTTCCTTCTATTTCTATTTTAGATTTAAACATAAAAAAATTATCTTGCCTTTACTTTTTTGAGTGTTTCAGGCCGAGTTTTTAAAATCGTTCTAGAACCGCAGTACGGGCAAATAATTCTTTTTTCAATATCCTTTGCACTTAAGTTTTTTTGACAATTAAAGCACTTATACATTTTTGACCTCCTCAACAGCTTTCTCTTCTGCTGCCGGCCCCCCACCTACACCTGGCTCATATGCCTTGCCTGCAAACTTGGTTTTGCAGTGCTTGCACCACCAGATGCCAGATGCTATGCGCTTTAAAGCAAGCTTAGAGCAGAAAGGGCATTTATGCCTGCCTCTTTGGATGCGCTCTATTTCAGTAATTTTAGTCCTGATTTTAAGTCCGTATCTTGCTCCGAACCTACCGGCAGAACCTATTTTTTTTGTCTTTGACATGTTTGATTTTATTTTAAGAGCTTTTTAAACGTTTCTAAGCTACAAAGGCAAACATAGAAAGCAAGATTTATTCTTCTAATTTCTCAAATGCTCTTCTATAATCAATTTCATTTGGTTTGTCTCTTCCTTCTTCCTTTGCGATGTTAGACGCAATATCCTTTATATTTTCAAGTCCCTCTTTTATCTTTTTTACAAAATGTGCCACCTCAGTCTCTTTCATTTTCCCGTGAATCTGTCCTGTTTCAAAATTAATTGAGAGCAACTCTTCAAAGCTTTCTACTTGAAATTCATGAGGCAATCTGTCAGCTTCTTTCCTTCCTTTTTCTGTTAATGAATAAAACATGGCACCTTTCTGTTGGATATACCCTTCTATCAGAAGCCTGTAAAAAGTAAACCTTGGGATAACTTGTTCTATTTCTTTATACGTTAAAGAACCACACTTATCTAAAAATTCTAAACCTTGCTTTAAATCATAAAATCTATGAGTTATTGCCATATCGTTCCATTAACTGGAAAGATTTAAATAAATTTTGAGCGCCGGGACTGGGATTTGAACCCAGAAACCCTTGCGGGAACCAGCTCTCAAGGCTGGCGCATTACCAGATTGCATGCGAACGAAGTTTGCATGAACAGCAAACTCTGTTTGCTTTGTGCCATCCCGGCTTAACCATAATTTCGTCAAAGGTATTTAAAAATGCTTTGAGGCGCTGTTCTTTAAAGAAATGTAATCTGGAGAATAACAATTCTTTTATAATTTTACTTTAAATAAAAGAACATGAGAAAGATAAATATTGTTGATTTTAGAGCACGGCCAGATAGGCTTGTTTATTGTTTAAAAGTTGGTAGAAATGGTTATGTTATAATAAATAATGATCCAACGATGAACGAAGATGGAAAATTAAGAGAAGTACCAAAAGGTCTAGAAGGTCTTTTTAGAGACAGAGAGATTTTTGTTGGTAAACTATACGAAGACGGATTAAAAAATTTAGCCAGAGGTGCAGGAGCGCTAGCACTTGGTGTAGAATATAATAGCATATTGGATAAATTAAGTGTAGGTGGTTGTCTAATAGAACCAAATGATAAAAATAGCTATACCTCTACTTCCAGAGCAATTCTATGCGCAGACAGAGATGATAAAGAAGAGGTTATTATAAGTCTACATAGGATTCTAAATTATCTAGAACACTTTGCAGTTCCAAACGATGTAGCCAAGAGGATACGAAATGCTTATTCTAATCGTCATAAAATAGAGAATTTTAATAAGCTGTAAGAAAGAGCTTACAGCAATATTCTTTTATACCTAAATCTCGAAGTTAATAATATGAAAAAGTTCAGATTCCTTGAGCACACAGCAGATATTTTTATAGAGGGAAACGGCAAGACTTTGGCAGAAGCTTTTCAAAACACAGCTCTCGGTCTTCAGACACTGATAGCTGAAGACCTTAAAAAAATAAAACCCAAAATTGAAAAGAAAATTAAAATACAGTCAGAAGACGAGCAGGCATTAGTTGTTGATTTTCTGGGACAGTTCCTGGTCTTTCACGATGCAGAAAACCTGGTTTTTTCAAAAATAAAAGTTGAGAGCATAAAAGAGAGCAAAGGAAAGTTAATTCTGAAGGCAGCAGCAAAAGGAGAGCATTACGACCCAAAAAGACATGGGCACGGCACTGTTGCAAAGGCAATAACATACCACGAAATGGAAATCAAAAAGACAAAAGGCATTTATTCAATAAAAGTTCTGGTTGATATCTGATGGCAGAAATAAAATTAAAACAGCTCAGCGAAGTTGAATGGGAAATTCCAGTCGGTACAATTCCAAATATGAATGTTCCCGGATTAGTCTTTGCTTCCAAGGTTTTGCTGGAAAAGATGAAGCTCGACAAAACACTCATTCAATGCGCTAATGTTGCGACACTGCCAGGCATTTACAAGCATTCAATCTGCCTGCCAGACGGCCACGAAGGGTACGGCTTCCCGATAGGAGGAGTTGCAGCTTTGGACCATAAAGAGGGAGGAATTTCTCCAGGCGGAATAGGCTACGACATAAATTGCGGCGTCCGTCTGCTGTGGACAAATTTCAAAAAAGAGGATATGAAAGCTCCTCTGCCGAAATTAATTGATGCTCTTTTCAAAAATATTCCCTCTGGAGTTGGAAGCAAGGGGCAAGTTAGATTAAAGACAAGGGATGATATTAATGAAGTTCTCAAGCTAGGCGCCCGCTGGGCAGTTGAAAAAGGATTTGGCTGGCCAGAGGACTTGAAGCATCTGGAAGAAGAAGGTGAATTAAAAGTTGCTGACCCGAAATATATCAGCAACATGGCAATACAAAGGGGACTTCCACAGCTCGGCAGTTTAGGAGCTGGAAATCATTTCTTGGAAATTCAGTATGTTGATAAAATATATGATGCAAAAGCAGCAAAAGTTTTCGGCTTGACAGAAGAAGGCCAAGTCACTGTAATGATTCACACAGGTTCTAGAGGATTTGGACACCAAGTTTGCTCTGATTACCTCAGGGAAATGGAGCAGAAATATCCTGATGTAATACAAAAGCTTCCTGACAGGGAGCTTGTTTATGCGCCAGCCGGCTCTGAGCTTGCTGACGAATATTTAAAATCCATGAGCTGTGCAGCAAACTACGCCTGGGCAAACAGGCAGATGATAGTTCATTGGGTAAGGCAGTCTTTTGAGCAAACTTTCAACAAACCAGCTGAAGATATGGGCTTGAAAGTAATTTACGATGTTGCTCACAATCTTGCAAAACTTGAGAAGCATAAAATTGACGGAAAATTGAGGACAGTCTACATGCACAGAAAAGGCGCGACAAGGGCATTCGGCCCCGGACAGCCGGAAATACCAGCTGATTATCAGAAAGTCGGCCAGCCTGTATTGCTGCCAGGAGATATGGGAACAGCTTCTTATGTTCTTGTTGGCACTTCGACTGCGATGGAAAAAACATTCGGCTCAACTGCACACGGTGCAGGCAGGGCAATGTCAAGGCACGAGGCTCTGCGTAGATACAGAGGAGAGGAAGTAAAGAACGAGCTCGCTAGGAGAGGAATTCTGGTGAAGGCAGCAAGCTGGAAAGGAATTGCAGAAGAAGCTCCTGGAACTTACAAAGACATAGATGAAGTTGCAAGAGTCAGCCATGCAGCAGGCATCGGCAATCTCGTGGCAAGGCTCAAGCCGATTGGTGTTGTGAAGGGCTGATTATTTCTTAATCCCAATAATCGCAACTTTCCACAGAATTTTCTGCGGATTTCTTTCCAGAACTAAACCAATTTTTCTGCAGGTTTCAAAAACATGAACACCAGCTGCTTCTGGCTTGTAAATAATTACTGAATTAGGAATTTCAGAAGCTGTTTTCTCGCAGGCTTCTCTTAATTGCTTGTCTACTCCTGCCTGCCAGTATAGCACGCATCTTGCCTGCCTGTCGCTCCAGCTAGGATGTTTTTCTTTCATCCTCCTGGCGTGCTCTTCGAGATTAAATTTTACTGCAACTAAAGTAAAAGGAGGCTTAACAAGCTGTTCAAACAAAAGAGAATGAGGAGGACAGCCGTCCCTTTTGCCGAAATTCGGGCAGCCATTCGGGTGGCCTGGATACGGCAGTTTGCACCAGGCTCGGGAATGATTGTCAATAACAACTTCTTTTAACTGAGAAACAAATACATCTTTATTCATCTGGCTCATGCTTCTTGATTATTTTTTTATAATCAGTATATACTTTCCACACAGAGCCTGTCAGAATAATTCCAATTGTCATCAAGCTGATGTCTGTCAGTCTGACGTAGTCGATGTACGAGCCGATATATTTTGAATAACCTCCTGCGAGG
>CAYGVN010000038.1:0-7938 GCA_964353445.1 Candidatus Woesearchaeota archaeon | reverse complement strand
TGGCGGAGGCGGACTGGCAGGCGGGATGGGATTTGGGTCTGCAACAGCAAAATTAACAGAGCACGATGTGGAGCTGATTAAAAAAGTGCGCGGTGTTGAGGAAGCTGAACCTATGCTATACAAATCAGCAAAAATTACTTTTAGTAACGAAGTAAAATATAATTATGTTATAGGCATTAATCCAGATGCCACTTGGATCGTAGGAAATTTGAAGATTGATGGTCGTATTTTTAAACAAGGCGATAACTACAAAGCTGTTGTCGGCTATTTTTACCCTCAGGCACGGGTTTTCAAGAGAGCAGTTAATCTCGGAAGCAGGCTTGAGATTGAAAATCAAAGCTTCAAGGTGATAGGCGTGATGCAGGAGATAGGCAACAGGCAGGATGATGCAGAAATTTACATACCGCTGGAGACTGCAAGGGAAATTTTTAACGAGCCCGACGAAATTGGAATGATTTACGCCAAAACAAAAACTGGCTATGATTCTATAGTTGTTGCTGATGCAATTACAAAAGAGATGCGCCAAGACAGGGATTTGAAGAAAGGCGAGGAAGATTTCTCTGTACAGACAACTGCGCAATTAGTTGAGACTATGAAAACAATTCTAGGAATAATCCAGTCTGTTTTAATCGGCATTGCTGCAATCTCATTACTGGTTGGGGCTGTTGGAATAATGAATACAATGTATACCTCTGTTTTGGAAAGAACCAGGGAAATAGGTGTAATGAAAGCTATCGGCGCCCAGAATCATGACATATGGGCCATCTTTTTGGTTGAATCCGGGCTTTTCGGCCTGATTGGCGGAGGCTTTGGCTGCCTGCTGGGCCTTGGCATGGCAAAAGGTGTTGAAATTTATGCAAGCTATGCTGGCTTTGGAATGCTCAAGGCATCATTATCACCTTGGCTTATTGCTTTGGGCCTCGGCTTGGCATTTGCAATAGGCTCGCTTTCAGGCGTGCTGCCAGCCAGGCAGGCTGCAAAATTGAAACCAGCTGATGCGCTGAGGTATGAGTAAGCTTCAAGAAAAGATTTTTATCCCTTTTTATGGAATTAATTGGCATGACAGACTATTTGCCTGTGAAGTTCATAGATGATGTGGTAAATGAAGTGTATAAAATGTTAAGAGATAGTTCTATAGGCGCTACAGAAAGAAACAATAAGGACACCGCAAAGTCGATTGTGCTGAAGCAGCTCGAGAAAAAAGGCTACCTTGTGGACCAGACACCTGTCAACTATTTGCCAGAACTTATAGACAAAGTCTCTACAGCAACTATGCTCGGGCATAAAACTGGGATATTGAAAAATAATTTAGTAAATTTGGCTCAGATGTATTATTCTAATTATCAACATTTAGGAGATAATAAAACTTATATTAAATAGACAGCATAAAATTATATGGCAGTTTATGCAGAGCAGACCATTTCTGCTGAAAAACAGAATTATGACAGGTACATAACACCTGGTATTGAAGAATTGTATATTCAAGAGATAAAATTAGTTGGAGGCATTTATCCTGATAAAATTTTTTATAAATTAACTGAAGAACGTGGCCACAAATCTGGGTATATTCCTGCAAGCGTCGTAGCAAGCACGGGATTTACAGATGAACTAGCAAGAAGGCTTAATCTAAATGACCCAACCAAGAGAGGTTTTAGGCAGAGAATTCTTAAAATTGTGAATAACGGCCATAAAACTTTAGACTCCGCTATTTGAAGAAGCATTTAAAAACTTCTTTTTCTAACCTTGTTTTATGGCAGATGCAGATAAACTCAAATTCAGACTTAGAAAGCTGGTCAAAGAGCTCGAAAAACATCGGGCCCGGCATACTGAGCTCATATCGGTTTATGTCCCGGCGGAATATAATTTAGAGCTTATTATCAAACAGCTTCAGTCTGAAGCCGGCACTGCCAGGAACATAAAGTCTGCTACAACAAGAAAAAATGTTCAGGCAGCTATAGAAAAAATGATTCAGCACCTGAGGATATACAAGAAAACTCCTGCCAACGGACTTGCTGTTTTCAGCGGAAACGTTGCTGAAAGAGAAGGCCAGCTGGATGTTCAGGTCTGGGCTGTAGAGCCGACTGATCAGATTAAAGTAAAGCTCTACAGATGCGACCAGGTTTTCTTCCTGGAGCCGCTGAAAGACCAGATGCTGGCTAAAATTTCTTACGGCCTTCTGGTCGTGGACAGAAGGGAAGCTGATATTGCTGTGCTGAGAGGCAAGACAATTACAACTTTGGTCAGCCTGAAATCAGCTGTTCCCGGAAAATTCAAGGCAGGCGGACAGAGCGCTGCGAGGCTGTCAAGGGTTATTGAAGGCCTTGCAAAAGATTTTTTCAAAAAAGTCGGAGATGCGGCAAATGAAGAATTTGCAAAAAAAGAAATATCTGGAATAATCATCGGCGGGCCTGGCCCGACAAAAGAAGATTTTGCATCTGGAGATTTTCTGCGGACTGAAGTCAAAAAGAAAGTGCTGGCTATAAAGCATCTCGGCTATACAGGAGAATTCGGGCTCAACGAATTAGTTGAAAAGAGCGAAGATATCTTGATCAAAGAAGATATAACAAGAGAAAAGCAGGCTGTAAACAAGTTTCTGGAAATGCTCAACAAAAATCCTGATTTGGTTGCCTACGGCGAAGCTGAAGTCAGGAAGGCTATTGAAGCAAAAGCAGTTGACAAGTTATTGCTGTCAGAAGACCTTTCAGACAAGGTTACAGAAGAGCTCATGGACAAAGTTGAAGCTCTTGGCGGGGAAATAATAATTATCTCAAAAGAAACAAGGGAAGGCGAACAGCTTGTCGGCATGGGCGGTATTGCAGCCATCTTGAGATTTGCGTTCTAATTTAAGCGTAACAAAGAATTTTTAAATCCCAAAGGGAAGAAAAATCTTAATGGAAATAACCCATGAGGAAGTTATCAAGCTCAAGCCCGGCAGATACATGATGATTGACGGCAGGCCGTGTGAAATCAAAAACATGGAGACCTCAAAGCCCGGAAAGCACGGCCATGCAAAATGCAGAGTAACTGGGATTGATGTTCTAACAGGCTCCAAGAAGCAGGCGATATACACAACCCACGACAAGGTTGAAGTGCCGATAATCGAGAAGAAAACTGCGCAGGTTCTGTCTGTCGCAGACCACAAGGCGCAGCTGATGGACATGCAGACTTACGAGACATTTGATGCTGAAATCCCTGAAGAATTCAGGAGCAAAGTTGAGCCGAACAAGGAAATTGTTTACTGGGAAATTCTGGGCGAAAGAATAATTAAACAAGTGAAATAATTGCTTTTTGATAATTGCTGTAGAATTATTTAATAAATTTTTGAGCTTTTCTTTTGAATTCAGCAGATACTTCTGGAATCTTTATGTTCTTTTGGTGAAGAACGTTTACTACTTCACCGAATTGCTCTGGAGCAAGCTGATCGACTTTTATATTTTTAATAGGCCTTAGTTTAGTTAGAACTTCCTCAACAGATTCACTTATATTTTCATTCTTTAGGCTTAATATTGCTTGTTCGATGCTCTTCGATCTTCTAAGAAATATAAAATCCAGTGCTTTCTTAAAATATTCCTCGGATGGAATCTTAAACTTATCTAGTGTTTTCTTCAGCCTGATAATTGCACTTTCTACTTTTGATTCAGGATAAAACGCATTACTTGGAACAATTTTTAAAAATTCTGCATCGGCTTTTCTATAAATGGAAATACCAATACGCGAGTATCCCTCCTGCCCTGCACGAGCACATATTCGCCTGGCTTGAGTTTTTTGGAGGGTTAAAACAGCCAGATCGAAATCATATTCCAGGAGTTTAAATATAATCGGAAGCGAAATCTTGTAAGGTAAATTCGCTACGACTTTGTTAAATTTTGGAAAATCAATTTTGAGGGCGTCACCAAAAATAAGGTCGATGTTATTGTATTTTACTCTTAATTTGTGAAGCTGTCTGCTAAATTGTTTATCTTTTTCAATGGCAATTACGCGCTTGGCAGTTTGAGCTAGCAGCTCTGTGAGGTTGCCAATGCCTGCTCCAATTTCGAGCACAATATCCTTTTTATTGATATTAGCATATTCTATTTCACGTCGCAGTATACCTAAATCTATAATGAAATTTTGTCCATATCCGTGCTTAAGGCGGATTTTATGCAGGTTATATATGCGGTTCATACAGCATTATAAGAATAGTTCTTATTAATATTTTTCCGCTATTTTTGGGTTTAGGATAGGCATACAAAAATTTTTAAACTGCTGTAATAGAATATCCTTATTGATTTGAGGCTATTAAATTAAAAAACATGGCAAAAATACCGGAAGCAATGGCAAGATTATACAACCGCGTGTTTGTGTGCAGAAAATGCAAGCACAAGCAGAAAGCAGACCCAATGAAAATCAGGGAAAGAAAAATAGTCTGCAGGCACTGCGGTTCAACATATTTCAGGCCGATTAGAAAGGAAAGGAAAGTTGTCGGAAGTAAATAAATTTTTGAGTTTTTCAAAGATTTTAAAAAACTTCTTAATGTTAAAATCAGCATGGCAAAATTAGATTACTCATTTGATTTGAGATATGAGAATCCTAAAGATCCTAAAGAAAAGCTTCCAAGACCTTTATTAAAAAACCTTCAAAAAAATTTAGAAAAAAAGTTTAAAATTACAGATAAAATTAGTTCTCAAGAGATTCTTGATTATTCTCTTCCAGGATACGACAGAAAATCTAGGAAAATGGTTGAGAGCGGGCCTAGATACTGGACTTATCGGATTGACATTTCAAAAAACAAAGAAGATTATGGTATTAAAATAAGATCAGAGGAATATCCATATTTTCATGTTAAAATACACTGCGATGAAATTAAAGATATCCATCTCGAAGCAAGCCATATGATGGGTATTGAAAGAATTATAAAAGATACGTTTAGTGAACAAATAATAGCAAATAAGGAGCAACATGACAGAAAATGAAGCAAATGCATACGTAAACAACTACACGCAAAAAGCAGATATTCCAAGAGTGCGCCGACCCTCAACAGTTTGGTTTGAAAGACCTGAATTTTATGAGGCTGACTTCTTCCATTTTTATTTCACCAGGAAGGCTAGTGTTTGAAATCGATCATCTTTTTTTGTATTTCTCCTGGTTGTTCTTGTATGTGCTTGGAAAGACGGTAATTAAGATGTATTCTTCATCGGTTTCAAAATACGGTATATCAAACAATTCTCCGCTGAACTCGAATATTCTGTGAGGTGTCATGTCAAGCAGGCGATAGACTGTTTTGCCGCTGTGAAATATGTCCTTTAGCACCCATTCCAAGTCAGCGTCTTCCCCTATTCTTTTGCGGGCGCGCTCTTTAATATGGGGTGTTGCATAAACAGGCTTGTTATAATCAATGTCTGGCTTCTGTTCCTTAACCGGGATGTGTTCTATAAAGATGGCTTCAAAATAATTATCAAGCTCCTTGTTTATCAGCGAATCAATGGCTTCCTCATTGATTGTAAGATATTTCTGCAGCAGCTCCTTTGTTGCCTTAACTCTTCTTACGCCAATTCTGTCTGAGATTGAATTGTTTTTTATGTAGTTTAACGCAATCTCCTTTTGCCTCTCCTCGCTGATGTAATTTATTATGTTACGGCTGGCTGGCTTGCTGCTCCATAATCTGTCAGTAAATGAGTCATAAGCTATGTCTTCAAGAAGCATTGCTGCCTCCTTGTTCGAGCAGTCCGTCTCTTTCTTAAGGTAATTTGTTATCTCGAACGAGGATTTTACAGAATTAATAAAATGCTTGACTTTTGCCTTTACCTTTTCTTCGTCATAAACTGGTTTTGGTTTTTGCCTTCTCTTTTTCCCAGGTTCTGGGGGCACAAACTTCGGCAAAGGAGTGTAGTCAGGAACAGGAATTCGCCTTGGCTCATGCTGAATCATTATGATTTTTTCGTCCAATGAAATATTCTCTTCTGAAAGATTTTCCAGGTCTTCTCCTGCAATAGGTATTTCCTGCTGCAGTTCTAACACAGGCTTTTCTTTCCTTGGCTTCTTTTGCTTTGCAGGCCTTTGCTTTATCATACCAAGCTCGGACTTTGCCTGCTCTACCATCTGCAGAAATTCATGATTCGAGTTGACAAGGCCCTCCTTGACTGCATAGCGTTTGAGCTTGGCGAGGTTATACTTTTTTTTGCCATTGAGAGTGTAGCCCAGGTCATTTGCAAGGGAGCCCCTTACCTCGCACTTTAGCTCATAAACCAAGATCGATTTTGGAGCATAGTACCTCAAGCAGCCAAGATCTGTCTGGTCATCTGTTATATGAAGCAAAAAAGCTGCAGAAAGATATCTCTCTTTATTTGTGATTTCAATATTGTTCATGAAAAAGAATCCATTAAGTTCATTCTCATCAAAATTCTTGATGCCTGTCAGCTTTGTCACTAATTTTCCGAAAAAATCCTTATTTAAGTTGTTTGGGTCTATGTTGTTTGCCTTTAGGTGTTTTGACACCTTTTCAACAAGGTCTTCTTCTTTCTCGGCCATAAAAATATAGCAAAGCGTTAGTGTTTTAAATCCTGCTTCTATGTAAATTATTGATGATGGAGAAAAACGAAGTTTTTCGAATCTCTGAAAATCAAAAATTTTCAGCGAGTAAAGAATTACTGCCTGAAATTAATATTGGAATTATAGGCCATGTAGACCACGGCAAGACAACCCTGACAGCTGCACTTACAGGCAAATGGACCATGGTCCATTCTGAGGAAATCAAGCGGGGAATTACAATAAAGCTCGGTTATGCAGACGCTGACATCAGAAAGTGCAGGAAATGCGGCACTTGGACAGTTGAAAAAACATGCAAGTGCGGCGGAGAGTCTGAGCTGGTCAGGAGAGTTTCTTTTGTGGATGCGCCAGGCCATGAAACTTTGATGGCTGTTATGATTTCCGGAGCAGCTATCATGGACGGCGCGCTGCTTGTGATTGCTGCAAATGAAGTGTGCCCTCAGCCGCAGACGCAGGAGCATTTGCTGGCTCTGAAAATCCTGGGCATAAAAAATATAATTGTCGTTCAGAATAAAATTGATTTGGTTTCAAAGGCAAAAGCTCTTGAGAACTACAAGCAAATTAAAGATTTTGTGCACGAAGTTCTTGGGTTCGACGCTCCTATTATTCCTGTTTCCGGCCTGAAAAAAATAAATATAGATGCGCTGGTAGAGGGAATGCAGAACTATTTCCCAACGCCTGAACGGGATTTGACAAAAGACCCTCTGATGTATATTGCAAGAAGTTTTGACGTCAACAAGCCTGGAGCAGATGTCAAGAAATTAATCGGTGGTGTTCTCGGCGGCGCAATTGCCCAAGGATTGTTCAAAGTCGGGCAGGAAATTGAAATTCTCCCTGGCAGGAAAACTGAGAAAAAAGGCGGGCAAGTTGAGTGGAAGCCTGTCAGGACTAAAATTGCAAGCATTGCCTGCGGAAGCCAGCTGGTCACTGAAAAAGGCCCTGGAGGGACAATTGCCTTGGCTACAACATTGGACCCTGCAACAACAAAAGCAGATGCATTTGTTGGAAATTTAGTAGGCCTGCCCGGCAAGATGCCTGCTGTTTTTCATGCTCTAGAATTGGAAGCTCATTTATTTGACTGGGTTGTCGGCGCAAGGGAAAAGCTAAAGATAGAACCGATAAAGCAGTACGAACCCCTTATGCTGTCAGTCGGCACAGCCACAACATTAGGCATATCACAGTCAGCTGGCAAGAAGATGCGCCTTATCCTCAGAAGGCCGGTCTGCGCAAGCAAAGGAGAAAAAGTTTCAATAGCCCGCCAGGTCCAAAGCAGATGGCGGTTGATTGGGTATGGTATAGTTCTATAGTTATTATGGCAAGATTAACAGATGAGCAAAAGGCAGATATTTATACATGTGCAAACATGCCGGAATATCAGCAAAAAATAAAAAAAGAAGTGGGAAGAGGATCATA
>CAYGVN010000037.1:0-8074 GCA_964353445.1 Candidatus Woesearchaeota archaeon | reverse complement strand
CCGGAATGGGAAATGTTCCAATAGAAGAACTCACACAAGAGCTTCAAAAAGCAGGTAAATTGGGAAAAGTGCGGGGAATTATAGAAGCTGCAACTTTTCCAATAGATTTCAAGGTAGATCCTCATATTCCTACACTAGAATATTTCCAGTCGCCTGTTTACGGCTGGCAGACTTCTCCGACCTGGGAAGAAACAGCTGGAGCCTACTTCTTCGGCTCTGGAGGATATTTCGGAGGATATGGAGATACACTGCCTTCGCGCCACTGGAGCGAGTATGGAGCAGGATTTTCACAGCTACCGACTTCGCTGGGGGGCGTAACGCCGGGAGAAAAAAGCAAGTTCGCAGGCACCCCGATGGCGTAATTAAATAGTAATTTAAACGATTAAATATATAGATGTAAAATGCCAGAAGAAAATATTCCAATTCCAACGAGAAGGCCTGAGCTCAGAGCTCTGAGAGTTGCGCCTGAAAATTACAAAACAGCCTATGGCTTTGCAGGCAGGATTTACAAAAAATTCGGTCCGGTTGTTCTTTCTGTGGTTTTATTCGGCTCTGTTGCAAAAGGCACTGCCAAGAAAGAGGCTGATATTGATATTGTGATAGTTATTGACAATGTCAGCATGGTCTGGGACCAGGAAGTAATTTCTTGGTACAGGGAAGAGCTTTTCAATCTGGTCAAGAAAGAGCCTGCGAGAGACAAGCTGCACGTTAACACAATAACCCTGTCTGCTTTCTGGGACAATGTGCAGGTAGGCGACCCTGCTATCATCAACATGCTCCGCTACGGCGTTGCGCTTGTTGACTTGGGTTTCTTTGAGCCTCTTAAATTCCTATTATATCAGGGAAGAATAAAGCCTACTGCTGAATCAATTTTCACTGTAATGAACAGGACGCCCTGGCATCTGCTGAGGGCGCGCATAAAATCCCTCTCAGCTGTTGAAGACTTGTACTGGGCCATGGTAAATGCGTCCCATGCTGCGCTGATGACAGCAGGGCTTACACCTCCTTCTCCTGAGCATGTCGGCGACATGCTGACAGAAGAGTTTGTAAAGACAAAAAGGATTTCAAGAGTTTATGTTGACTGGTATGAAGAGATGTACCAGCTTGCCCACGACATCAAGAATGCAAAAATAAACCAGATCAGCGGAAAAGATTATGACATACAGCTTCGCAGAACACAAGAGTTCACCAGCATGATGCTCAAGCTTACGAGAGAAAGAGAAAAAGAGTTCTTGAAGAAGAAAGGAATTAAATATTTTTAGTTCTAACTAACGTTCTGTTTGGCTAATATTGCAAGACACAGTGCATTTGCAGGCAAATGCGCTCAAAGTGCCGGCTGATTTTGCAGCCGAGAGAAAGAATTTCTAAGAAAGAGAAAAATTTAGTTAGACCCATTTTCCTTGTTTTTCATCAAATTCTTTAACTAAGGTATAATAATCTTTATTGCTGTGATGGCCAGCATACTTGATTATACTATTCTCCTCCAGGCATTTGAATCCCCGTACAATAGCTTGATAAGTTAGGTCAAGCTGGTTGCGCAATTGCTTTGTAACATAGATAGAGTCCCTTTTTTTGCACGACTTGAGATAGTTCTCTAACGTCTTATACGCTACTTCACCAGGAGTTGGTATATCTTCTTTAGCTGCAATTTTCTTAACTCCCTTCTCTTCAGAAAGGTAAATATCATTTCTCTTCCATAATTTTGAAGGATACCAACCAGGTATTCTAAATGAAGCTGGTGTTTGTTCTTTCCACAGCTCATACGCTGAACATAATCCTTCAAGAGTTTTTACTCTTCTTTTATTAGCAAAATTAATTAAACTTTTTACTTTGTTGGATACTTCATAACGATACCGGTTCATGATATAAAATTTAAAATTAATTTTTTAACACTTGCGAAGAATTATTCAGCTGCAGCCCTGTAGCCTTTGCTCTCAGCGTCTTCTGCGTTGTAGAAACAAATCCTGTTTTCAGGCAGTATGCTTTCATTTAGTACATTTTATAAGACTTTTTTATTTATTTTCGTATATGACTAGAGCTAATTTAATTGCGCCGATAAATCTTGTCTATATGCTGGGCAGCTGTTCGTCTCCTCTTGAAAATGTCCTAAAAAATTATGTTCAAAAAACAAAATATAAAATTGAATTATCGGAGCTCGGCGAAACAAAATATTATAAAATATATTTTCTCAAAGCTGATGAGCTTAGCTGCATGCTGGAAGTATCTCAAGGCAATAAGCTGGCAGCAGACCCAAATGGAATAGTGCTGACCGCCCACGGCTCAGACCTTGGGAACAGTCACCGCGCCATAGACGACCTTCTTTGCCACACAGAAATAAAAGAAAAGGAGGATGTTCAGGCTCTGAAAAATGTTGTAAGGAATCTGCTTTTAGCTTACGCTTTAGGCCGCAAGCCTCCAGAGTGGTTTGACAAATTAGTAGAATATGTGCAAAAATAAATAGAAACTCGAAAGGATTGAAGAAATCTGCAAATAATTAGAAGAGAGGTTTCAATAGTAGTTCGTCCTGAAAATCGGCTGGAAAAGCTCTGAGTTTTTGGCGCAGACATCTTTCAAAGCGCAGTTATCATGATTCGGCTCCTGCATCTCAGGGCAGTATTTTCTTGCCTTGAAAAAATACCAGTCAACTGCCGCCATACTCTTGCCGCTTAGGTTTATGACATCCTGTACAGCAAGATAAACTTCTTCTCTTATCTTATTGTGCACGTTTTCTGTCACCCATTCTCTTTTTTTGAGCTGTTCTTCATAAAAGCCGACCTTGACCAGGCCCATTCTCAACATAACCCGCTGATTATGATAGTCTATAATAGGCTTCCAATCTGCAGACTTTTCGACTTTCAGAAATTTTTCAGGCCGGGCGCTTAGTTCAAGAGCAAGCAGTGTTGATTTTTTCTTGAGAGGATCTTCTGCATAGCCGGGAACATTCTCAAGGTAAGACAGGAAAGCCTTCAAAGGAGCTGATAAACTATTAGCTTTTGCCAGAATTTCATCAGGCGTTATGCTATCTTCCAGCAGTTTTTTCCCATAAGCATTTGCAAGCTTCCAGTGCTCCTCAATCATCGGCATTTTGCATATGCCTGAATCATCTGCGAACCATTCTCTAACGTCATCAAGGGACAGTTCAGTTTGAACTTTTGGGCTGAAGAAATTTCTGTTTTTCTTTAAAGCGCGCATAGAGCATAGCCAGGCGTAGTCTGAACCTTTTTCTTCCCTGCTGTTTATCATGCCGACAAACGGCTTGTCATAGCCTATGCCGTTTGAGCACCAAAATCCGAATTGGTGCACGCCATGGCCGGAGAAAAATTCAACTGCTTTATCATCGCCGATATCCGGATACATTGTACCGGCGCCGAAATCTGCAAAATTAAACGGCTCTACTTCCGGCATTTCCTTCAGCACGCCAGCGACAGCTTTGATTCTTTCGTTGTCTCTTACAATTCCCTCCAAAGTCATGACAATTGAATAATTAACTGATAATAAATATATTATTATGTTCCACTAAACAAACTCATAGAAAAACAGACACAAGGGGCAATATTTAAAAAGTCAACTTAAGAGTGAAACTATGGAGAATACAATGATAGAGCTATCAGACTATCTCAATAAAGAAGGCTTAGAATCCATGAGTTTTGATGAGCGAGATGAAAGAATAAAAAAGCTTCTTGGACCAAAAGCTTACGAACATTATGAGCGGCTTGCAGACAGAGTTTATACTTGCCCGCACCATGATGCCTGCCAGGATTTGTATAAATTTATTGCCACGAATAAGTTTGATGCACTATTCATGGCTCCAAGCCGGCAAGAAGCAGAAGCACTTATTCCTTTTATTGTTGAGAATGGAGTAAAAGGGAAAAAGACAATCGTTGATGTCGGCTGCTGCACCGGCGTCAAGACAGTTTATTATGCTCTTGTAAATCCTGAGGCAAAGATAACTGCAATTGATTTCTCGCAGCCTCTTCTCGATATTGCAGAGGAAAAAGCCAAAAAATATGGCGTGCAAATAGATTTCATAAATGCAAATCTATGGGATAGAGAGCGCTTTAGAGAGCTGCAAGGCAGGCAGTTTGATTCTGTGATTTGCACAAACATGATATCAGAAGGTGGAGTAGCGTTTTATGGTTTAGATATTATCTACAATGAAATGTTAAACGAAAAAACTCAATCTCTTGCAGCTTTCATTGTACCAGGCGGCCAGCTGGTGCTTAGCTGCAATCCTTATGATCCTGAAGATTATAAAAAAATTTTAAGCAAGCACTTAAAATCAGTCGGCTTTAATTCCATACGCTCTAAGATCATCGATTTCACTTATTCGGCCAAAGAAAAAGAAGATGAAGACTCCCAAAACCTCACTTTAATTTGCAGGAAAATATAAAACTTTTGTATCCATAACTATTCTATTAATCTGTAATACTTTCTCATCTCTCTGCTGATATTATCTGCTGCATGATTTTTAAAGCAGTTTGCTTTGCAGATTTGGGTATCCAAATCAAATGTTTTTAGAAATTGCTCCGGAGGATTGGCCGGATATTTTGTCTGGCTGCTTGCAAGCTTGTTCCAGTCTCTGCTGACAAAGTAGTCTGCTCCGAAATCTTCAGCCGCCTGCCTGTGGTAGGTATCCTCCAGTTCCATGTTAAGAGCCTGAAAATCAGATTTAATAGGCAAGAATTTAATCGGCAGCAGGCCAATCACCTCGCCAACTCTATGTTTGAAATACTTTACTTTCGATGCAGAATCTCCACCTCTTATGCCTGTAAGCGCTCCCATTTTCTTTCCGTTCAACCTATATCTGCCGCAGTTGAATGCCACCGCTATTTGCTGCTCTGTCAGGTTTGAAGCTATAAGCTCTACATCTTTCTCAAATGGCAGCATGAGAAATTCCAGGCTTGTTTTCCATAATTTATATTTTGTTGTTTTGCAGACATGCCTGAAAAAATAAGATAGTATAATATCGCTATCAACATATAGCCTCTTTCCTTCAGGCTCTATGTAGTCCTGCTGGCCTTCTCTGATAAATATCTTGCCGCAGTACTCTTCTTCTGGCTTTATAATCTGCTCAAGTTCTTTTTCCAGCTCCAGCAATCTAATTTTAGCGTCTGTTCTATCCATGTTATATAAAATTTTGTTAAAAAGACATAAAAAACTTTGTTCTGAGATTTGAAGGTATTAAAACTAGAGAAAAAACTTCCTGGTTGAGCAAAAGAAGCTGGATTAATTTATTTCATTTAAAAATTAAAAAAAGAAAATAAATTAGTTATTCTTGTTATCTTTTGCAAGGATTGCTTCCAAATTCTGGTTGATTGCAAGGGTAGCAGTTTCAACTTCTGCTATTTTTGGCAATGAACCAACAACTGCACCGTATAATTCCTTGTTTTCGCCTAATGCAGTATTGATGTTCTTGTAAGCGCCGTTAAGTCCCGGCAGGTAGCCTGTAAGCATACCAAGTGCCATGCTAGTAGGTGCTTGTCCAAGCACACCCAGCATTAAGTTATATTGGCCTACATTTTCCTGCAATTCAGCGCCTTGTTTAGCAGCAAGATGACTTACATGCTGCAATGCCATCAAGTCTTTGAACTGATTGCTTTTTTCAAATTCGCCCTGCAAATACGCAGCTTCTTTCTGCAATCTTGAAATTTCGTTCTGATAACCTTCAATAACTTTACCAGAGGTCATTAAGCAAGGATAGACAAATCCGCCCAGGTTATCTTTTGTGATAGTGCTTTTGATAGTCTGGTCTTTGCCTGCTGGTATAGTAGCATTATATGAATTTTGATCTTTAGCCATTTTATACCTCTTTGATATCGTATAGTAATAACAAAGTTATTTATAAAGGTTTCGTTTTACAAAAGTTTTATAAAGGGGAGAATAGTAGGCTTAAGCATGGCTAAAGAGGATTCTAATTCAGAAATTAAATACGAATTAAAATCTAAGCATGAAGAAGAGATTAAGAAAGCTGAATCTGCCAGGAGAGAATTGGCAGCCAAGGCAAGAGAGTTTTTAGAATCAATTAAAAAGAAAGCAGAAGGCTTCAAGAAGGAAGCTGTAAGCAAATACAAGAAGGAAATAGTCGGAATTCTGCTTCTGCCTCCAAAGCCCCAGAAAACCTGCCCTAAGTGCGAGAGCGAAAACATAAAGATTGACAAGCAGAAAGGGCATTGCAATGCCTGCGGTGAAACTTGGAATGTTCTTGACATGCTTCTGCTCATGCAGACAGAGGGCAAGCCAGAAGAGAAATTCAAGAGAAAAGAGGAAATTGAAAAGAAATTAAGAGAAATCGGGCACAAAAAACTGCCTGATGTAAACATCACAGCAATTCTTCTGGATGAAATATGGGACATGTGCTACAAAGGCAAATATGATATTCTCAATATAATTTCAATCGGTGTACCTATCTACGATTCAGGCTGGCTGGGTGCAATAAGAGCTACAGAGATGCACAAGATGATGGCTCTAAAAAAGTTTGAGAAATATATTGTGTGCTATGTGCTCGCTGGCTCAATGGTCAGGGGAACAGCAACTTCTGAATCAGATATAGACACTTTTGTTGTCGTTGATGATACTGATGTAACAAGAATGACATCTTCTGAGCTGAAGACAAAACTCAGAGGAATAATTTTAGGCATGGCTTCTGAAGCATGCATGGCAGCCGGCATCGGCAACAGGCTGAATGTTCAAGTCTATACGCTTACAGACATGTGGGAGTCTATTAAAAGCGCAAATCCAGTTATTTTCACATTCTTAAGAGACGGCGTGCCTCTGTATGACAGAGGAATGTTCATGCCTTGGAAGCTTTTATTACAGCACGGAAAAATAACTCCAACTCCAGAAGCTGTTGATAGCTATATGAAGTCTGGGGAACAGATTCTGGACAGAGTAAAATACAGGCTCAAGGATATTGCAGTTGAAGATTTTTTCTGGGCGACTATAACACCATCTCAAGGTGCGCTTATGCTGGTAGGTATAGCCCCTCCTGACCCAAAACAAACACCAGAAAAGCTCCGCGAACATTTTGTCAAGAAAGGGCTTTTAGAAGAAAAATGGGTTAAGATTTTAGAAGGCATTCTTCAGCTTAGAAAAGACATAGAACACGGCAAGATAAAAGAAGTTTCTGCCAAAATGGTTGAAGAAAAATTCACAGATGCAGAGGAATATCTCAAAAGGCTTGACAAGCTGATAAAACAGCTTGAAAGCCAGGAAGTCAAGAAAGAGCTTAAAGAAATCTATGAGAAGACAATGGAAGATGTTCTTGCAGCTTTGAAGCTCGCAGGCATCACAGCAAGCATTGAAACGGGCTTGAAGCTGTTTGAAGAAAATCTTGTCAAGAAGAAGCTTGCTCCAACCAGATACTTCAATGTCATCAAAAGAATTCAGGAGCTGAACAAGAAAGGCGAAGCTGATAGAAGAGAAATAGCTTCTCTTGCTTTTGAGCAGGACAGGCTTGCAAAAGATGTCTTTGAATTGATAAGAGCAGAAAAAGGCAAGAAACCCGAGCGGTTTAAAATATCTGCAGGCTATGCTGCTGATAAGAAAGCAGATGTCTGGCTGTTGGGCGATACAGCTTTCATAGTAATGGACACAACACGGGCTGATACAGAAATCAAGAAATTCAAAATAGAAAAAGACGGAAGCCTTTCAGGCGAAAAGAGCTCAAACTTGAACGAATTAAACAGCATACTTGAAAAGTTTGCAGGCAGCCCAACACTTTTGACAGATGCGACACTTGCATCTTTTAAGAAAATTCTTGCACCGAATGTGAAAATTGTTGTAGGAAGCTAAATAATTCCAAGCAGATTTCCTGCAGTGTAAACCATTCCGCTAATATACACGGCAATCAGTACATATTTCAGCCAGCTGAAGTTAAAAGAAAATTCAGGCTTTCTGTCGCCTTTCTTCCTTGCACTATTCCATATTAATACTGTAAGTATTCCTGTGATGCCGAGGAAAAATGCACCGCTGATTGTGATTGTCTCCACGAAGCTTGTCCATCCGCTCAGAGCAATAAAGGCAGCAGGCAGGCAGGTTATTGCAGTTGCTGTTGCTGTCTTGAGAACTGCAACTG
>CAYGVN010000036.1:0-8308 GCA_964353445.1 Candidatus Woesearchaeota archaeon | reverse complement strand
TATCTTAACACCCTCGTCAGTTGAGAAGTCAAAGCCTTTGATTTTGATTTTCTCATTTGTTAAGGACATCTTTAGCTAATCCAACAAGAAACCTCTCATCATCAAACATGTTGGTTGCATTGTATTTGCCGTTATCATTATAGTAAGATATGTAAAGCATAAGCGTATCGTTGGCAACCCATAAGAGTAATGGGTCATTCTCTCCCTGAACTCTGTAAACTCCTATTATTCCTTTATCTCCGAACCCAAGTGTATCTCTCGTGCGCCAGGCAAACATAGATGTAAAAGGACCTGTTGAATTTTGCAAATCTTCAGAAGTTTCGTAAACCTTTGACCAAACAAACAAAGTTTCGTTGCCCTTCTGCAGCTCCCATGTTGCTGCGTCCAGCACATTCTGCTCTTTGAATTTTTCCATTGTTTCAAAAGGCATATCAGCAAGCCTCTTAATTTCAGAAGTCAGATTCCAGCCAGACAAATATTTAGCAGGATTATATTCATAAGCAGGCCCGGTTGTCACATTTAGAACCGGATACTTATCATTGTCAGAAGCAGTTCTGTCTGTAACACAGCCGCTCAATAATACTAATGCAACTAAAAAAACAGGTATTAAAATTTTCATTTTCTAAAAGACAGCTTTACAGATTGTGTATTTTTGAAATCAGTTGCCTGAATATAAATCTTGCAGGTCGCATCAAAGTCTTTTTCTATGTCTGTTGTATTGAAATTCATATAATAAGCTCCCGAATTAAATTCTGTATGAGCCCCGCTTAGAGAAGAAAGGCTTTCTAAATTATTATCAAAATAATCCTTAAATATTACTCCCCTTACGCCTTGCTCGTCTCTGGTGGCGCTTACGCCATCTCCAGAGCAATAGAAATTTGATGTTATAGTTGAAGATGCGTCTTCTCCTAAATTAAATATCTTTGTTGAAATAGCTGAGCTGCCTGTTATTCTGAAAGAATTTGCATCAATTTTTTCACAGTCCTCTCCAGCACAAATTAAAGCTGAAATCTCACTTTCATCTGCGCCTTCTTCAGGAGAAACTATCAGAAAAGCAGGGCAGGTTCTTCCGCAGTCAGCTACACAGTTTGTCTTGTGCGTGGCTTCGTTGCAGCGTTCGTCTGGCTCGCATTTGTCATTTCCGCAGCACGTTTCTTTTACTTCGTGCTCACATTGATTTGTCAGCTCATTGTAAATATCTGTTGTGCAGGAATTATCATCATCACAGCTGGTCTTTACAACGTCTTTTTCAGCCGGAGCAGAAGATGCTGCTTCTTTTTGTACTTCTTCTTTTTCTGACGACCTTGTACAGCCGGAAAATAGAATTATTGCTATCAACAGAGTTGCGATTAAAACATACTGCAGTTTCATATGTTTAATAATGATTTAAAGATTTATAAAAGTTACTGAACAGTTTCTTTTTAAATTAATTTAATAAAAATATAAATAAAAAAAGGGCTTATATCTTTCCTTTTAAATAATTGTACAAGCTGGCAAAAATATAACCACAGATTCCTGCAGCAATTAATCCGTACATAAAGCCCATAACTGCACCCATTAGTGTAGTATTATATCCTGGGAATATACCGGCGATTAATGCGATCAATTGTCCTCCTTTGCCTGACATTGCTAGTACAAATAAAATAATTCCGCACAATATACCTTTTGCTAATCCAAATCTCTGTGGATCTAATATTGTTCCGCCTGCAACAGGTCTTGGCCTAAGTCTTCTTCTAGCCATTTAACAGCACCTCCTTTTACACCCTAAGAAAGAGGATACTATAAATAAATTTCATAACATTACAAAGTAATGAAAAGACAACTAATTAATTTTATATACACTATCTGCTTTTGAAAGGAATTATGAACAAGCTGGCTGAATTGATAGAGAAATTCGCGCTTGCAAATGCATTCCAGCACGAAGGAAAAGCGCAGGCTGGCGCGATAATCGGCAAGCTGATTTCTGAAGATTCCAAAATAAGATTGAAACTGAAGGAATTAATGCCTGAGATAAACAAGATTCTGCATGCTGTCAATAAATTATCTTTAGAAGATCAGGAAGCAAGGCTGAAAGAAATTTATCCTGAATTTTTTGAAAAAAAAGCTAAAGAAGAAAAGCATGAACTGCCTGAACTTCCAGATGCAAAGCCTGGGAAAGTTGTTATGAGGCTTGCGCCGTTTCCATCAGGAGCTCTGCATATAGGCAACGCCAAAACTTACGGGCTGAACGCGCTTTATGCAGAAAAATACAAGGGCAAATTATTTTTTGTAATGGATGATACAATCGGCTCAAAAGAAAAAGAAATAATGCCTGAATCTTATGATTTGATTCCTGAAGGCTTCAAGTGGCTCGGTATTAAGTGGAACGGGCCAATCATCTACAAGTCAGACAGGCTTGAAACCTATTACAAATATGCAAAAGAAATTACCAAGAAAAATTCTGCCTACGTCTGCACATGTTCTGCAGAGGTTTTGAGGGAAAACAGGAAACTTGGCAAAGAATGTGCCTGCAGGAAAAAATCTGTCTCTGAAAATTCTAAGATGTTTGAAGATATGCTGGCTGGCAAATACAAAGAAGGCGAAGCTGTTCTAAGATTAAAGACTTCTATGCAGCATCCAAATCCTGCATTCAGGGACAGGGTGCTGATGCGAATTTCTGACAGACCACATCCAAGAGCGGGCAGAAAATACAAAGTCTGGCCTATGCTAGAGTTCAGCTGGGCAGTTGACGACTATCTTCTCGGCATAACGCATGTCTTCAGAGGCAAAGAGCTTATGATGGAATCTGATATGTGCAAGTTTATCTGGGATATTTTCAAATGGCCTTATCCTGTTCTTATGCACACCGGCCTGCTGCAGATAGAAGGCGTCAAGCTCAGCAAATCAAAATCACAGCAAGAAATAAAATCCGGAAAATATACCGGCTGGGACGACCCAAGGACCTGGAGCCTGCAGTCTTTGAAGAGAAGAGGGTTCAAGCCAGAAGCTGTTATTGAACTTATCCGCTCAATCGGCCCGAATGTTGCAGATATTACAGTTCCAATCGATAGCCTGTATGCAATAAACAGGAAAATTATAGACCCAATTGCCAACAGATATTCTTTCATTCCAGAGCCAGTTGAAATAGAAGTTACAGGCGCGCCTGAGATAAAAGAAATTGAAGTGCAGCTTCATCCTGAAAAGGAAACGGGAAAAAAGAAAATCATAATCGGAAAAAAATTTTATATTTCAAAAGATGATTTCAAAACACTAAAGGGAAAAGAAATCCGGCTGATGCATTTGTATAATATCAAATTAAATAAAAAATCTGAATTTACGTCAAGGGAAAATAAAGACGTACAGAAACTCACCTGGGTGCCAAAAGATTTTGCGGTCAAAACAAAAATCCTAATGCCTGACGGCAAAACAATTTCAGGCTATGCAGAAAAAAATATTGACAAGCTGAAAGTCGGCGATATCGTTCAGTTTGAGAGATTCGGCTTCGCAAGGAAGGATTCTAAAGATACATTTTGTTTTGGTCATCGATGATTTTTTTCTCTTTAACTTTTTCCTGGAGCAACTCTTCTCCTAATCCATATCTTTCTTTTAGCTTATTCGCCGCACTAACTAGGGAAGCTTTTTCAGCTATTCTTATGCCAGCATCAAAATCCAATAAATCTACTTCTGACCTGGATTCAATCGCTAATAGATAAGATTTGTACAATTTTCCGGCAAGCTTTCTGGCGTTTGGGTCTAGCGGATTTGTTTCCAGACCTTTTTCAGCTCTTCTTATTTGATACGGATTCCACCTTTCATAAGCCTGCGGAAGCTCCTTTAGTATTTTGCCTAAATCTTCTTTATCATCCATTATTCGCTTTCAGAGCAGGGCAACCTTTTTAAATGCATTTTATCACAACAATATAATATCAAATCCAATGATTTGATCCTATGAAATGAGCATCAGCTCTAGATGCGAGCTGACTTATCAGCTCAGAGGAAATGAAGATGGCAAAATTTGAATTACCTAAGGAATTATCAGACAAGGTATTAAGGCTTGTAGAAGAAGTCAGAGCTAGCGGCAAAATTCGAAAAGGCACTAATGAAGTGACGAAATCTGTCGAGAGGTCTGAAGCCAAATTTGTAATAATTGCTTCTGATGTCAACCCTCCTGAAATTGTAATGCACATACCAATGCTCTGCGAGGAAAAAAAGATTCCTTATGCATGGGTTCCGGCGAAATCCGACCTTGGAGCAGCATCCGGCCTGCCAGTGGGAACTTCTGCTATTGCTGTTGCAGATGCCGGCGAGGCCAACAAGAAGATGTCAGGAGTTCTTGAAGAAATCAGGGAAATAGTTTCTCCTAAACCTAAAAAGGAAGCGCAAAAAGAAGCTCCAAAGGCAGAAGAGAAAAAGGAAGCGCACAAGGAAGAGAAGAAAGAAGAAAAACCCAAAGAAGTCAAACCAGCAAAGCCTGAGGCTAAACCTGAAAAAAAGGAGCCAAAAGCAAAATCTAAACCAAAAGCAGAGCCCGTGCCTGAACAAGGCCCGAGTGCTGAGGGCTGAATATAATGGCAAAAGAACAGAAACAAAAGAAATCTTCTCCTGAAACCCAAGCTGAACGCGGTTCAGCTGGACCCAGCAAAACCAAAGGTTTTTCTCGGGAAGAAAAGAAAACTAAAGCTTTTATAGAAGTCGGCGAAACTAATTTTCCAGCCCAGATTATGGAGATAACCGATAATATGGGAACAAGAGAAGGAGGCCGGCAGGTCAGAGTCAAAGTTTTGGCCGGAAAAGATGAAGGCAAAATCATAAGGAGAAATGTTCTCGGCCCAATAAAAATCGGAGATGTTTTGATGCTCAGGGAAACTGAAATTGAAGCGAGCCCTATTAGAGGAAGAAAAAGGTAAAATGATATTCAACGTTCTGTTTGGCTGCAATTTGAAACACAATCTATCAGCGAAGCTGATAGGTTCAAGGTGCCGGCTGACTTTTCAGCCGATTGAGGCGAGCCCTATCCGGGGAAGGAAAAGATAAATGGAGATGAACGAATTAGACTGGATGGGCTGGACGAAATTTGCAATAGGTGCTGTTTTTATTATCTTTGGATTGATTTCACTAATATCTGAGATATCTGCCGGGAAAAATATTGCTGCTGTTCTGCCTTTCTTAATCATTCTTGTTGGAATTTGGCTTATTTGGCCAAAATTAATAAGGAAGAAAAAATAAAATGGTTAAATGTTCTTTTTGCGGAAGGGAATTTGCCAGAGGCAGCGGCAAGCTGGTTATAACAAAAGTCGGCAAGCTGAATTATTTCTGCTCTTCAAAATGCGAAAAAAACACATTTAAATTTGAAAGACTTCCCGGCAAGCTTGCCTGGGTAAAAAAGATTAAAAGTGCTTAGAATCTTCAGCTAATTATTACCATAATCATCACTAGACCATAACATATGTGCGTATAGACATCAAGGAGTTTATATTCTTTTTTTGTTAAAAATGTTAAATAAAATATAAGTGTGGCAATTAAAAATACTAATAAAAATAATCGTTGGAATAAAAAAATTGTAAAAAGACTAGCAGAATAAAGAATTGTCATTAATTCCAACAATTTTTCTGATTTCTTTTTACTCAATATGCAAACGGTGGTTTTTAAGCCTGCTTTATTATCACTTTCATAATCTTTCAAGTGGTTTCTTAGTTCCCATGTTACAGAAATACAAAAGGTAGAGAAAGCTACGATGTAATAAAATAAAACCATCTTAGCGCCAAAAATTATTAATGAAAAAAGAAAAAGTAAAGCACCGCCAAATAAACCATGAGATATTATATCCAGCAAAAATCTTGACTTAAATCTTAACGGCGGTAAAGAATAGAATAGGGATAAAAGTAGTAATCCAATATAAAATAAAAATATCTTGAGCCCGAAAAATATTGAGGAAATCACGCCCAAAATGGCAAATAGCGCAGAAAAAAGCACGGAATTTTTAAATTTTAAATCTCCTGTTGCCACTGGATTTTTCTTTGACTTTTTTAATTTGTCTTCTTTAACATCAAAACAGTTATTTATTGAAAAACTAAATCCCAAAGAAAACAAAATCATCAGATAAAATAATAAAATTTTTGTGAACGAGCTTGTATACCCCTTAGAAATTATAAAAGCGAGTACTGCTATAAAAAAACAAGGGTACCAGTCTTTTACACGCAACAGCTGAAAATATAATTTCATATACATTAATATCTTCTACTAATTAATAAACTTTAAATAAGCGCAAATTTCTTAATAAATTATGCCGGGAGAAAGTTGTATAAATTATTTGAGAGAACGAATTTCTAAAGCAAAAGAAAAAATGTTATCTAGATTGTACGACAAATATACCTTAAATCCAAGCTACAAGTATCTTGTTAAAATTAAAGATAAAAGTATTGATAAGTTATTGGGTGCTAAAAGGACTCTAAAAAGCTTGGAGAAGTTCGTTCAGTATATTAATTGCCATTTGAAAACTAAGCCAAAAATTCTGGAAAAGATTGTGGAAAAGATTGATTGGGTTAAATACAAAGGTATTGACCTTACAAATAAGTTATCTGAATATGGTTTAGAAAGTGTTTTGAGCAAGAAAACTGAACATATATACCTCATATCAAAAATATCTGGAAAACCAGTTGCATATGTGAAAGAAGCTTAGCGTAAAGCTTAAATTAGAGCATTTTTAAGGATATTCTTAGAGGTTAACATGGCAGAAAAAAAAGTAGCTAAAGCTGAAAAAAAAGTAGCTAAAGCTGAAAAGAAACCAGCTGGAAAGAAATTAATTGGAAAGATAGGCCACTACTTCACAAAAATAGGCGTGGCTGTAATTGAAGTTGAAGGTGCTATTAGTGTTGGAGACAAAATATCAATAGAAGGCCCGTCTACAAATTTCGAGCAGACCATTGACTCAATGCAGGTAGAGCACAAAGCAGTAAAGAGCGCCAAGAAAGGCGAGTCAATCGGCATGAAAGTAAAAGAGCCTGTTCGAGAGAAAGATTTGGTCTACAAAGTTGCTTAAAATTTAAGATTATGCTGCTACTTGGGTTGCACTTTCTGTGCACTCCAAGAGAATATCCAGTGACGGCATTTCTTTGATTACCTTATACGCTGGAATTTCTCTGTATGGACCTAATCCCGGCTTTGCCCGATGCTCTATTTTTATAATTCCCTGTTCAGCCAGGTAGTTCATATAATGATTAATAATTGATCCGCTTATGCTCAATTCGCTTTCAAGATAATCTAAAGGCGCTGCTACATGATGCACTCGATAATGTTCTCTGCAGAAGGTATAAATTCTTTTTAATTCTTCTATACTTCCTTCTAATGCCATCTTATCTAAATATTCAAATTCCAGCTTTATATCCTTTCCTGATATAACGAGTAAAATCAGACTTCAGAAACCTTTCTCAATTTGTGATACGTCATATCTAAATTTGTGAAATATAGCTGAATTCAAAAAACATAATTTATTAAAAGTCAAATTCAGTTTATTAAATAACATGGCACACTTGAAGCCGACTTTAAAAGAGCGAAAACGTTATATACTGTTTAAAATTAATTCTGGAAGTGAAGTCGAGAAAGAAGATGTTTCGAAGCTAGTTACGAAGGCTGGCTTGCAATTTCTCGGCGAGTTTGGTATGGCTCGCGCAGGTATTCAATTCCTAGCAGAAACTTGGAATGGCAAGACTGGAATCATTTCAGTTAATCATGATTATGTCGATGAGACAAAAGCCTGCCTTGCGCTCGTTAAAGAGTATAACGGCAAGCCGATAGCAATATCCTGCCTGAAAGTTTCAGGCTCTGTTGAAAAGTTGAAGGACTTAAAGAAGTAAAATGGCAGATGAATTTTTAAATCAAAAGCTGTATGAAACGATGACCAGCATAAGCAAATATTCTGAAGAGATTCGTTATGAGGATTTAAAAAATTCACTAGTAGGAGCAGACATGACACATTCTGAATTAGAATCTTCAATTGCAGATTTAGAAGCTCAAGAACGAATAATACCAATTAACGAAAGAGTTTGGACGATGAAAAAATTAAAGGAGGAAGAAAAATGCAAGTAGTTCCAGAAGAAAAAGCAATGGGTTATGATAGAGCAATAACTATTTTCAGCCCTGACGGCAGGCTGCTCCAGGTAGAATACGCAAAAAAAGCTGTGAGCGCAGGTGCCATGACAATGGGTGTTGTGTACAAAGACGGTGTTCTTTTAATCGCTGACAGGCGGATAGCAGACAAATTAGTAGTTCCGGAGTCAGTCAAAAAAATATCGCAGATAGATGATTATATACTCTCGACTTTTTCAGGATT
>CAYGVN010000035.1:0-8310 GCA_964353445.1 Candidatus Woesearchaeota archaeon | reverse complement strand
CCAGGCTCTGCGCAGAGCAAAATGCTCTTATGTGCAGGAACACCGCCGGCCAGAACCTCATCCAGCTTTGGAATTCCCGTGTTCAGTATCATCTTAGAAAATACCAAAGCAGTGTTAAAATGGATTTTTTCTATTATAGAAAGTAGGATAAGAATTATCTCTTCAAAGTGAATTATATGCTCTGAATTTTTTATTTACTTCCTGCACTTTGGAAAGCAGTTCAGGTATGTAGCCTCTCTTTTCGCAGTCAGCCACCAGAGCAAAGAGGTCTTTAGGGTAGCACTTTCCGCCAAAACCTCTATCCTCCTTGAAAACAGCTGTGTGCATCTTGTTTATTCTTGTATCCAAAAGCCATAGCTCCCTAACATCATTCCAGTCAACTCCGTAGAGCTGGCAAATATCATAAAATTCATTGACTAATGTAACTTTAGTTGCAAAAAATAAGTTTTCAAAGTATTTTGCAAGCTCTGCACTTTTGGCATCGGTCTGAATATATTGTTTTTCCGGGCCGCAGTGTTTGATGTACAATTCAACAAGAGGCTGTGTATCTTTTCTGTCTCCGCCAAAAATGTGAAAAGGAGCATCTAACATATCCTTCCAGTAGGAATGGTGATACTTGCTCTCGCCGACATACTCCGGCGAGAACACAAGCCTCTTACTATATTTGGATTTTAGCTTATCAGTTGTGCCTGGCACAACAGTGGATTTGATTATTGTTAAGGGTGTTTCAAGCCATTTGACAGATTCTTCAACAATAGAAGTGTCGCATCCTCCATCTTCCAAGGCAGGGGTGGGCACGCAGATAACTGCCAAGTCGCAGGTGTTAATTTCTGCTTTTGTATTCGTGGCTGTGAGCTTCGGGTCATATGTCAGCACCTCTTCCCTGTCTTTGAACAGTTCAGCTACATTTTTACCGACATGGCCGTTTCCGACTATACCAATTTTCATAGAAGATTCTCCTGCTTATTTTGCGCCATTTATGTTCTCTGCGTGCTCAAAATTGGATTCATACAAATGCTCAAAAAATTTGACAAACTTCTCATTTGAAATCCAAACGCCCAAATCTCTGCCGTAATACATGCTGTCATCATCTGGAATCGGCTCTACCAAAACGCATTCTTTGGCGTCTACAGAAAATAATGTGCTGTGCGCGCACTTTGCATGTTTTTTATTGCAGAAATTGAATAAATTAACAGCCTCTATATTCCCATTAGTAGCTTCCCCGGTTATTGAAATACTAATCCCTCTTTTCTTTGCATCTCTCAATAAAGCTTTCAGGACTCTCAATCTCTTGAATCCGTTTTCTGATGTGAAGATATGAATATGATGCTTGGCGTTGCTGGTCAGCTCCTCCATTTTCTTGTTTATAATTGAACGGCCGTTCAAAATCCAGAAAATTCCTTTTGGCTCAATAAATGCCCTGTTCTTTGCAAACAAGGGCTCCATCTCAGATAAAATAACCTGCTCAACTTTCTCAAGCTTGCTTGCAAGGGAGTTCTTGGCTGTTTTAACAGCCTCTTTGGGAGAAATTGCCTTACACTTCATCGGCTTTGTAGGCAAGGTCATCACAAAGCCTTTCAGAGCCAGCGAATTAATAATCTCATAAACTTTGCCGTAAGGTATACCCGTGATATCAGAAATATTCTTTGCAGTAGAAACTCCTTCTGCAACAAGGGTTAGGTAAACCCTTGACTCGTATTTGTTCAGCCCTAGGTCAAACAAGGCAGTTTCTATGTTGTTTTGCATTTTAGTAGAGTTTGTCTCCCTGCAAATTTTATTCTTTTTCTGCCTTGGGGTCAAGGTAAATGATATTATCTCCTAAAAGGAGAGAATATTTATAAATTACGAAGAGATTGGGATAAGATTTCATAAGGGTTATCCAAAAACTAAGAATTCAGGCAAAATTCATAAGGGCGTATTTTGCTTTCAGGCGCAGATAATTATAGATTTGCCTGGCTATCACGCTTTTAGGTATCTGTTTTTTAATCTCTTTTGGAAGTTCAAATGGCTCATTTTTCAAAATTTTTGTAAAAAGTTCTGGATATTTGCTTAGTGGACCTAGTGTTTTTATTTTATCTTTTTGATTTGATTTAGAAGCCAAATGTTTAATGTATATATTAAGATACCTTTTCTTCCACTCCTTTTCGTATTGTTTTAGATTATCATTTTTAATGGCGTCTGCAAGCATTTCAGCAGAATCTAAAATAGGCCTGATCCCTTCTCCTGAAGTTGATGTAGCATTACCGAAGCTATCCCCGAGAAAAGCATAATTTTTGTAGGCTAAAGGCATAACAGGTGAAATTGGAATAACAACATGATTCATTTTTATTATCCTTGGCTGGGAAATTAATTTTTTGTATAAAGTATTTTCAGGAGGGGAAATTAAATTAAAATCAACTTTATTTGTATATTGCCAATTTCCTTGTAATGTTTTATCTTTTAAAGGATAGACATCTTCCATAAATCCTGTTTCATCCACTAAGAAATAAAAATAATCTGTATTATCAACTTTATTTTCCAAAATTTTTATACAACCTAGCCAATATCTAAACGGAATAGGCTTGTTCAATATCTTTCTCAGGAAAAAACTTGCGCCTGTGCAGTCAATCAGATATTTAAATTTGTATTCATTCTGATTGGTTTTCAAAATTTTATCTTGAATATTCAATGCCTCTTCGTTTCTTAAAATTGCATTCGAGCGGTTGAAAAATATTCTGCACACTTCTTCATAATCAATTAGATAACAGTCTTGTTTTACAGTTAAAAATAATTCTTCGTGCGTGCCTATTTTTAAGCCGTCAAATTTATGGTGATAAGGCAGTTTGTATTTATCAATAATTTCTTTGAAAACATTTCTGTAGCCATAAGCTGCGCCGGCTCCGATTTTATCCTTGTCAATTAGCAGAACTTTTTTATCTGGGCAGATTTCTGAAAGCCTAGCTGCCAAACCTGTACCTGCTATGCCTGCTCCGATGACTACTATATCATATTCTTCCATCATCAATTAAACAATTTTGAATGGATATAACCTATATTTCAAAAATCGGACAATCAAGCCTTTGTTTTTATCCAAGAATGCGAATAAAGTTCTTATCTCCGACTAGAGAATAACGAATTATGGCTGCTGGAGGTTTCAAAACACTGCTCAGAGCAATGAGGATAGAGCGGACAATACCCGGACTTTTGACAATTATGGTTCCTGTCTCTTTTGCAAATAAATTTTCTATTGAGATTTTTTTTCTTTGTTTGGTTGGTATATTAATTTATTCCGCACAAAGCATTTTCAATGCAAAAAGAGACAACGATTATCTGCTTCCAAATTACTCCAAACATGTTAGTGCAATGTTAATTTTAACAGCAATTATTTTTTCTTTATCAAATAGATTAATTTTTTTGGCAGCGCTTGGCTGGATTTTTCTAGGGTTTATTTACAATACTATAGCGAGATTTGTATTATTAGCTGATGTTACCATTTTATCTTTTACGCATCATGCTCTGCCAATTTTAAGCTCTGCGCTGTTGCTTAATATTGATTTGGAATTGGCTATACTTTTGTCTCTTTTTATGTTTATTTTATTTTGGTTTATTATACCCATCAAAAACCTGAAAGGCGTTGAGGACGACCTAAAAAGAAGATATACTACTCTTGCAACAAAATCTAAAAAAGGAATTTTAATCAGCAAAATTTTTCTTGGAATTTCTTTTTTTGTTATGCTCGCAGGATATTTTATTTTCAATTTGTCTTATACATATTTGATTTTTTTAGCTTTGGCTCTGATTTTGGGGGCATTCAGCTTGGTGAAAATCAACAAACTTCACGACGGAAATTTAAATCTATTCAGATTAATTCCAATGGTATTTTTATTGGGAATTATTGCTGATAAATCTTCAAACTTAAAAATTTTGATTTTAAGCTTTTCTTTGTTTTTTGTTTATTTTTTAATTTCCGCATTAAAATTTGTAAACTTGCAAAAGGTTGGCTATGGTTTATAGAAGCAAAATAGACTCTGTTGAACAAAAAGATGGCAAAACAAAATTGCTGACAAATTATGCTAAATATAACTCTATCGATGAAAAATGGATTTCGCTGGAAGACTTATTTGAAAAAAATACGGATTTTCTGGATTTGCTTTTTGTAAAATTTCGCGGCGAAGCACCTGAAGAAAAAGAAAAAAAATTATTATTAAAAACACTTTTAATTGTCTGCTCCGGCGTAGGTTATCATCCGCCCTCTATATTTGTACCTAAGACAATTGCCAGCACAACAAAGGACAGGCGTTTTGCTATTATTAATGGATTAATCGGCGGTTTATGTACGATGGGAACACATCATCTAGGAGCTGTCTACGATGTGATGGTTGATTTACAGTACATTAAAAAAGAGGCAGAAAGTAAGGATATAGAAGACGTAATTGACGAATATGCTGGTTCTCGATTAAATAATGGCAATAAAATAATAGGGTTTGGGCACCCTGTTTACAACGAGGATCCTCGGCCTAAATTACTTTATCAAAACATTAAAAATACCTATATAAAAAATGCGTACATTAACGTATACGACTCTTTAGCTAAGAAGTTATTGGATAAAAAAGACCTTAAACCAAATATCGACGGTGCACTTGCGCTGTCTTATCTCTCTTTGGGCTTCGAGCCGGAACAGGGGTTATACCTCTCTTTCTTGGCCAGGTCATTAAACATGACATGTCACATTTTAGAAGAATTGCCGGAAAAACCTTTTTCTTTTTTTGTTAAAGCTACTGATGCTCAAATTCAAAAACAGCCTTGACTGGATTTAACTCTGAATTAAAATTTTTAATTTTTAGTTTCTTGCCGAAAATATAATTCAGAAATCCATTCAACTCAAGCGCCTGATATAAAAATCCAAATCTTGTTATCGGAGGATGCACGAAATTGAAAGTTATTTTTTCATCAGACAATTTATAATATGGAATTCCCCAGCCAAATGCACATAAAATTCCTTTTAGTTCTTCAAGCTTGTCCTCTGTGGCTTTGGATTTTAAAATATCTTTAGCTGTTTTTTCTGCTCCTCCTATAAGTCCTCTTTCTAAAAGATGTTTATAATTAATATTCAAATAATGCTCAGAAATTATACCGGATAATCCTACTTCAACAGGTATGAGTGCAGAATTGTTCAAGTAAAATCTTCCAGAACTGTCTATTCGGGCTATTTTGAAGTTAATAAGGTCGCTGAAAGAATACAATTTTCCTTGTGCGCGGATTTCTTTTGGAAAATTTAGCTCGTTATAATTTTCCAAAGGCTTTAATTTTTCTATATTTGGTGTGTATTTTTCTTTAATTTCAGGACTTGCAATAATTTTACAATTTTCATTGCAGTTATTGCATTCAGTTTTAGCTTCTATTTTTTCGCCAAATAAAATACTCATAGCAGAACTAATAACGCCTGGTATGAAAGTTTCTATTCCAGATTTTCTGCAAATTAAAGTATCTGAACTTTTCAGTATCAGTGAAGAATTTTTATTATCATATTCTATACTTTTAATTGATAGTCCGGCAGCGCTGCACATATTTACTAAAAAGTTAATTACCATTGGCCTCAGGAATTTGGGAACTACTCTTGCCTTTGACAATAAACTATACCTCGCGCCCATATCTCTTCCAATTCTGTACCATAGCTCAGCTGTTTTCTCTTTGCCAATTTCTTTAATAGTCTCCAATTGAAGATTTGCAAGCGTATCTTCAAAATAAAATATCTGCCTTTTTTGGGATTCCTGGCCTCCGAATCGCCTTGATGTTCGGCTGATAATCATTCCAGGCCTGTCGATTATTCCGAATTTAGGCAAGAATAAATCACTTATGATGCTCATGGTTTCTCAGCATCTTCCTTCACAAAAATCCCGTTCTTTGTTATTTCAAAGGGCTTGCTGGAGTCATGCTGGCTGGTCCAGCGCATTTTTGGGATGAATACACGGCGTTCAATTGAGCCTAAAGAGATGAAGTCTAGGCTAATCAAGCCGTCTACAAGATAAGGAATATTGTAATAAAAGCAGGAATTGTCAGAAGACGAAGAGGAATTAGCTTCTAAAATTAATAATGTGGTTAAATTTTTTTTCCTGATCAGAGAAAAAGCCTGGTTAACCATCCTCCTTATATTTATTTCTGCGTTGGTATTAAGGTGGCTCGGATTCTGGACAGAGCTGAAGAAACAATTAAAGCTGTCTACTACGAGCCTCTGGATTGTGTTATCATCTTTAATTTTTTTAAGCAGGTCAAGGTATATTTTTTCATATTCCGGATAAGTCACGCACTTGACAATAATTTTGCCTTCAGATTCATGCTGCTTGAACTCCTCTCCAAAGCTGAACTGCTCAATCATTCTGTCAACATTTGACCTCGGCTCTTCAAGATTGATATAAACGCATTTCTGGCCTTTTCTTGCGCCCTCCAGAAGAAAGTGCAGAACTAAGATAGACTTGCCGACGCCAGGAGGGCCGGAAAGTCCGATAATGCTGCCAGCAGGGATTCCTCCTTCTATCATCGAGTCAATTCCTGCTACTCCAAGTTTCTCTCTTATCAGCACAATTTCACCGCAGTTTTATTTTATCAATAACATAAACAAATATAATTTTAGTTGGAGTATTAATTCTTTGGCATATAACATCCTCTACACCAAATCTCAAGTCTTTTCTAAGCTGTTTTGGAATAAGAAAGTATTTTGTTGCCTCGTTTTTGCCCCGCATAGACAGGTTTGTTTTGATGTCTGCAATATTTTCAGAAAAAATATGCACATTATCGATGCTTCCTCTTAGCTGAAGCGCTTCCTCGTAATCTGCAAGCACCTCAAAAATAACTTTATTTTCGTCCTTCAGGACTTTTGAGCTCAGTATAGAACCCATATATAAATTAAGGAAGTTGATGCTTTTAATGGTTTCTGGATAAAATTCACTTTATTTTTGTATATTTTTCCTTATTTTTGTGTATTCTTCTTTATTTTTATAAAGTTTCAAATTTTTTAAGAAGCTTTAGAACTTCTTCTCCTTTCTGAGTTAATTTATAATGCACAAAAATTCTCCCGTTTTTTCTAAGCGCTGCTGTTTCAACTAGACCTGCACTTTCAAGGGCTCTAAGCTTTTTAATGCGCGTATTTTCATTTGGGCATTCAGAGGATAAATCAGAATATCGTTTAGGCATTGTTAATGCCTTAAGTATGCATATTAAATAGGCATCAAACAAGATATTTATTCTATTATTTGGCATTAAAAAATCGATATATTCTCTATTTGTATAGTTTTTGCCACACAAAAATGCTGTTTACTTTATTTTAATGTAGAACTATCATTTTAAGTCTTCCATCATTTTCTTAATCTCGCGCATTGTCTTGTTTATTTTATTTTCATCCCAGGTAATTGAAAGCAGATATTTTTTGATTTCAGCTGGCTTGAAGCTTTCCCCCAGAGCCTTGACAATAAAATTCCACAGCTGTGCATCATTTGCGAGCTTTGTATCTATTTTGAATTCTCTTGCTGTTTGTTTTAATTTATCTTCTTTTGCCATAAAGTCTCTTCTTTCTGTAATAATTTCTATAGTAGTTTGCAGTTACAGGATGCTTTCTTGCTGTCAGAATTGCTATTGCTATGAACAGAGCTACCAGCAGTGCAGTGCTTGCCCAAGATATCCCAAGAGGCATAGGAGGGCTTGCTGCAGCTCCTGTTGGGCTGGGCGCTGGCAAGCCCTGCTCTTCTGGTGCTGAAGGAGGTGAAATTGGCGTTGGAATTGGGAAAGATGGCATTGGAGTTGGAAGAGCTGTTATATTTTGAGCAGGCGTCGCGGTCAAAGCTCCTCCTGCTGTGGTGCGAGTGGTTCTGCTGCCGCTTTCAGTTACCCTATCAATTGTAAATGTGGCTGGGTTTTCATTTCTGTAAGTAAATGTCTTGCTTCCGCCAGATGCAACTGCTTCTAAATATGCAGAATATGAGCCATCATCAGGGCTTTGAGAGCTTAGGCTCCATGTTATAGTATAAGCCAGCTCCAGAATAACTGTGGCGCTATAGCCATAGCCGTATCCATAGCTAAAATTTGTTGTATAATTGCCCCAAGATGAGCCATTCCAGCCATAGCCGGTGCCGTTCATGTTGCTTTCTCCCCAGCCGGCTGGAACACTGCTGGCAGGAGTGATTGTTAAATACGTGCAGCCTGATATTGCAGTGCCGTTTGGATAGAAAACACAATATTTAGATGTTGCGCCGGTGATATTAAGTGTTAAATTTTGAACAGGTATTCTTTCATTTGTCTCGACATTCACAGATACAGTAAAAACAGCAGAGGAGTCAG
>CAYGVN010000034.1:0-8355 GCA_964353445.1 Candidatus Woesearchaeota archaeon | reverse complement strand
AAGAGACAGGGACGTATTCAATGCGCAATGCTAATGCGCGTTTACTAGGGATTTCGCCTTCATGAGGGTGAGTTGCAACCCTCAATCTGAACAAGATTAAGTTTAAGGGATTCGCTTCTCCTTTCGGAGTTGCAGCCCGTTGTCTTAACCAATGCGTGCCGCGTGTAGCCCAGCAGATTCGAGGCATACAGACCTACCGTTGCCTGCACCTTCCTCTGGCTTACGCCAGCGGTCCTTCCATTGTGCTTCACTTTCCCTTTCGAAAAAATGAATAGCAACTGGAAGCACAGGTCTCGCTCGTTCTCTGACTTAACAGAACATCTCACGACACGAGCTGACGACGGCCATGCACCATCTCTCAGCTTGTCGAGTACTCCATTTAGGAGGACCTTCACTCTGCTGTCGCTGCTGGTAAGGTTCCGGGCGTAGAATCCAATTGAACCGCAGCATGCACCCCTGGTGTGTCTCCCCGCCTATTCCTTTAAGTTTCAGCCTTGCGACCGTACTCCCCAAGCGGCCTGCTAAACACCTTCGTTACGGCATTGCACATCTTCGAGAGATGTGCAGCACCAAGCAGGCAGCGTTTACGGCTAGGACTACGTGGGTATCTAATCCACATCGCTCCCCTAGCTTTCATCCCTCACCGTCAGACCCGTTCTAGTTAGGCGCCTTCGCCACTGATAGTCCACCTAGGATTAAAACATTTAACCGCTCCCCTAGGCATTCTCCCAACTCCTCCCGGTCTCTAGTTGATCAGTATTTCCGGCACGTCTAGCAGTTAAGCCACTAGGTTTCACAAGAAACTTAATCAAACGGCTACGGATGCTGTAGGCTCAATAATAGCGGTCACCACTTGAGGCGCTGGGATTACCGCGGCGGCTGGCACCAGTCTTGCCCACCTCTTATTCGCCAAGTTACTTACGCTTGGCAAAAGCTTATCAAAAAGATAAGCACGCAGGATTCCCCCATCACGCTTGCGCGCATTGTGAAGTTTTCGCATCTGCTGCACCCCGTAGGGCTAGGACCCTTTTCTCAGTGTCCTTCTCAGGGCCAGAACTTTCATTCCCCTTACAGATCTTTGGTTTGGTGAGCTTGTAAAAGCGCTAGCTTTTGCAATCAGCAAAATTATTTTGCGCTACGTTACCCCACCAACAGCCTAATCTGCCGCCAACTCATCCTAAGGCGCCGGAGCTTTTAGAGATCGGCTTCTCCGAGTTCGATCTCCTATAGGGAATTAGCCTCAGTTTCCCGAGGTTGTGCCCTGCCTTAGGGCAGATTGTTGACGTGTTACTGAGCCTTATGCCAGGGCTTTAAACCCTTGACTTGCATGACTTAGTCGAATCCCACTAGCAGTGACCTCCCGCAGGATCAACGGGAATTACGAAAAACAAATTATGAATTTCGTTACTATTTTTTCGGTCGCTACCTACACACACTTTCTATCTCCTTTCATACCAATTACTATAATAGGTATACACCAAATTGCACCTTGATGTAGATTACGCACCCGGCATCAAGGCCTCTTTTTGAGAGTATGATACGAACATCAGGTAACACGAAAGTATTACCTTTCACGTAAGAAAGCGAATCATTCAAAATGTCCTTCGCTGTTGTACTACCGGAGCTGTAGTTTTTTTCCTTGCTCCGCTCTCTATATTCTGAATATTTTCTTTATAAAGGTTTCTACACTGAAATTACATCTTAAAATGCAGGGAGCAGGATTCGAACCTGCGTAGGCATTGCTCCGAAACAGTCGCTGTTTCGTCGAGAGCGACTGCGTCGCCTAAGCCAATAGCTTTTGAGGCTATCCCGTTTGACCACTCCGGCACCCCTGCATGAACGAAGTGAATACAGACCAGCTAAAAGGCTTTGCCTTTCAAGCGCTGCCTGCATAAAATCAGAAATCAAAATTTTATTTATAAGGTTTTAGTTATGGTTTACCGGCCCTTCTGCAGTCGTCTCAAGCGCTTGCGCTTCTTCAATCTTTTTCTGTACCACTTCCAGCGCCCTCTATAGCCGGACTTGTTCTTTTTCTTCCAAGCTCTTGAACCTCTTTTCATTTCACATCAATTCAACTTCTTCTATACCAAGCAAGTGCAAGGCGTTTTTTAAAGTTTGTGCAAATGCCCAGACGAGCAGGAGACGAGCTTTTCTTATTTTGCCCTCTGCATTTATTACAGAATGCTTTTCATAAAATGAGCTGAAAATAGTTGAAAGTTCATAGCAGTAATTTGCAATTACATGAGGGGAATAGCTGTCTGCTGATTTCAAAACCATTTCAGGGAACTGTGCAATTGCTTTAATTAATGCTTTTTCCTCTGGCTCCACAAGCAAAGTGAAATCTACATTAAAACTCGGTTTAAGTCCAGATTTTTTAATTATTTTATTTGCTCTCACAAGAGCATACTGCAGATAAGGTCCTGTGTCTCCCTCGAATTGCAGTGCTTTTTCCCAATCAAAATCGATGTTGCTCTCTGATGAAAATTTCAGCATACCATATTTAATTGCAGCTATTGTAATTTTGTGCGCAATTTCATCTGCCTGCTTCTTAGAAACATTATCCCTCTTCTTTATTTCTTCTACTGCTCTTTTTTTAATTACATTGTAAATATCTTCAAACAAGACTTGCTCTCCTGTTCTTGCTGCTACAATCTCACCTTTTACTGTAACAAAACCATATGCAAGATGATGGCAGTTTTTTGCCTGCTTGAATCCCATCAGCTCAAGTGTCTTGAAAAGTTGCTTCATGTACAACGATTGTCTTACGTCAATGACATAAAATGATTTATCAATTTTGTATTTGTCAAATTTTACTTTTGCGAGCGCCAGGTCTTTTGTCGAATACAAAGCTGTTCCGTCCGTTCTTAAGACAAGGAAAACATCCAGCCCATATTTCTTCAAATCAACAATAATTGCTCCTTCTGATTTCTCAGCAATACCTTTTTTCAATAAGTCGGATACTATATCCTTTCCAGGTTTTTCCAGCTCTGATTCAAAAAATTCTGAATCAAATTCAACGCCAAGAATTTTGTATAGCCTTCTGAATTCATTCAAGCTCAACTCTTTTGTTTGCCTCCAAATTTTTGTTAGCTTTGGCTCGCCTTCTTCAAGCGCTTTCAGAAGTGCTGAAACCTGCTCTTCTGCATCAGGATGCTCTGCCAAATATTTTGTTGACTTTGAATAAATCTCTGCAAACCATTTTCCAATATTTTCTTTTGGAATTGATCCCTTATGAAATTTGTTATAAAACCAAATCCATCGCGCTATGTGCGCACCGACATCCCCATAATAATTTGCTCTGACTACTTTATATCCTGAAGATTCAAGCAAATTTGAAACAGCTTCTGAGAGGCAGACATTTCTCAGATGCCCGACGTGAAATGCTTTGTGGGTGTTCGGCCCTCCAAAGCCTTCGACCATAACTTTTTCCCTTCTGGTTTCTCCTGCTCCGAATTTATTTTTCTTTTTCCAAATATCGCTCAAAACTTCTTTTGCAAGTTTTGACTCGTCTAAAAAGAAATTTAGATACGGTCCAGTTGACTTTACTTTTGCGATCATGCCTTCTGGCTTGATTTTTTTCTCCAAATCAAGTGAAATCTGCTTCGGGTCTTTCTTAAAAATCTTTGAAAGCGAGAAGCAGGGGAAAGCATAATCACCCATCTCCGGTGCCGGAGGAATTTCTATCAGCGGCTCTATTTCCTTCTCAGACAACTTTGTGGCCTTTGCTAGCAGTCCAATAATCTGTTTTTTTGCGTGGCTCATATTAAAATAAATATAATTAGCCATTAAAAAGTTAATGCCCCCGCCGAGATTTGAACTCGGGTCGCAGGCTCGAAAGGCCCGCATCCTCTCGGTTCTTCGTTTACCAAAGAATAACCGGGCTAGACTACAGGGGCATATTCTTCGTATCGCTTCTTATGATAAGGATTAGCGAACCCTATCTCTTTAAAATATTTTCTAATCAGCGATTTAGAACCTATAAAGGTTTGTGAGGATTTATTACTACTCCATTTAGCTATTTTAAATCCTAACACTTGCATAGCTTTTGAGAAGCTGTTTCGTAATTCTGCATTGTGGCTCTTGAACCAAATATAAGGATAATTACGATTAGTAATAGGACAAACACATCCATCTGTATCTATTAATCCTCTTATGCATGCTCTTAAATAAGATTTAGACTTAAAAACCCAATTAGGTATTTTTACCTTATTTTTTATTTTATCTCCTGGAGGAAAACCCAGTTTTTCAAAGGTAAAAACTAAATCTTTGCTACCTTTGTGAAGAAAAATTTCATTTTGGTTATAATAATACAAGACTTGCATATCGATTCCAAATACCTTTTTGAAAAGAGGTTTAACATAATTTATCAAATAGTTTTTGTCATTTTTGCTATTGCCAGCAACTCTTATGTAATAATATCCTCTCCTTCCACTCCAGCTATTACCATCACCTAACATTACACCAATTATTTCTGCTAATTCTTTTGAGTATTTGTTAGCCAATAATTTTGGTTTTTTAGGTGTTGAACCTGGCGCTTTTCTGCCACCTTTTATTTGACCCCAATTTGAATTTAATTGAGATACTATATGTAAATCGTATCTCTTTTTTGCAAGGCGACATAAATTAAGATATACCTTCTGTGATAAAATATTCTTTTCATTTTTTAAATCTAGTCGCAAGTAGTTGCCGGATACCTTAGCTAATTTCCCTAATTCTTTCCAACTCAGTCCACTTTGTCTTTTGGCAGTATTTATTAAATTCTTCTGAACACCCTTCTTTAATCTGATACGTTTATTCATATTAAAATAAAAGAAGGTTTAGTATTTAAATCTTATCCTTGATTATACTGACCATCAGTGTAAAAATGGGCCCAGCCAGATTTGAACTGGCGACCTCTGGTTTTCCTAGCCTGAACAGACTTCTCTGACGAGAAGTGCCATATAAGACTTGCGCGAAATATCTCAGCGCTCTACCAGGCTAAGCTATGGGCCCTTTTTATGTTAAATGCGCCCGAGGCTGGATTTACATCGAACAAAGTTCGCTTAAAATGAACTTCGTTCATTTTGAACCAGCGACCTCTCGCTTACCGACGCAGTCGGTTCCGCAAAGGAACTTTTGCGCTAACAGGCGAGCGCTCCACCACTAAGCTACTCGGGCATAACAAGAAAATTAGAAATCTGTTTAAAAAGGTTTTCTACTACTCAAGCCAGTCTTTTGATTTTAATTTATCTGGGAGATATTTTTCAGAGATGAAGCTGATACTCTTTCTTGACAGGGCTTCAAGCTCCAGTTTGACTCCTTTTTCCATCATGTATTTCAGCTCTTTCTGCCAGTTTGGCTTCTGGAACCAGGAATAATTCAGCAGTTCCTTTATTCTTTTCTTGTCCTCTTCGTTCAGCTTGATTGTAACTTCTTTCGGCAGCTTGTATTTCTCCTGGTCGTAAGAACTTAGTCCTATAAATTTGGCAGGTGGAACAGCCATTCTCTGGCTCTCATATGCTAAATTGATGGAGCCTTGTTTGATTACAGAGTAAATGTAAAATCCCCAAGGGTCATTATCCACTAAAACATAAATTGGTATTTTCAATTCGTCGTGCAGACGCCTCATCAGCCTTCTGACTCCTCGAGGAGGAACTCCCTGGCCGTGAATTAGTATACATTCATAATTTTTCCAGAATTTATCCTCATTGAGTCTGCGCCATATTGCATCTTTTTCCACAAACAAAATAAATTTTGCCTCGCAGTCTTTGAACTGGATAATTTCTTTTTCAGTTATAGACGGAATTGCCCAGCCTCCAGAGCCGAGCTTTCTGCAGTCAATACTGTCTCCAGAATCCACGATTGTTATGCCTCCGACCATTGCTCCCCTGCTTGCTGCAAAAAGATGAAGCTCTTCTCTCAGCGCATCAAATGCAACTTCCAGGTCTTCGATTATTGGGTCTGATTCTATCTGCTCATCAAAAGTGTTCTCGTCGGAATCGGCAATAGTATGCTTGGTCATATAATAAAGGTCTCTGATTGATGTTGTTTTTCCGCTTTCAATCAGGTTTCTGCAGGCAGATGCAAGCAGAAAAGTCTGCATGAATTTTTTTGCCTGTCCTACATTGAAGAAAGTTCTTGCCTGGGTTTTGTTCCCAAGCTTGATCATCCGCTCTTTTTCATCAAAATAAACATTTGACAATCCTCTGAGAGGAAAAGTTATTTTAGGATTTTTTTGCGCATCTATTTCTGCTAGAATATCCCGCGCTTCTGCTATTATTCTTTTGACAACTTCATTCGGTGTTTCTTTTGTCATTTTTCACCTCTGAATGCTCCTATTTTTCTTTTAGAAATTTCAGCTTCCTTGGCCTCTTCAATTTCTCCTGCTGCATACATTTTTTCAGCTATCTTGAGGAGTGTTTTGAGAATTTCCTCTTTCTTTTGCCCTGTCAGAGCTGATAGTGATTCTGCCAGCTCTTCTGAATAAATTTTGAACATTTCTTTTTTCTTTTTGGCCATATCATGTTTTGCTCTTTTGCCGACGCAGCTCTGCAAAGCACGGCCGCATTCCTGCAAAGCTAATTTAGTTTCTTTGATTATTTCAGGATAATGTGCAACAGCTTCCTTGCTCTCAGATGTGAACGGAGCCCACACAGATGCCATATGAACTAAAACTATTGCGGGACCAATCGGCAGACTGCCAGAGGACTGCTGCAGTCCATAATTTTTCCAGTCAACAGAAGTAACTGATTTTGTAATTGCGCACGCGCCCTGCTGGTAAAGCAAAGGAACTCTGTTTGCAAAGCGGATTAGATTTACTGCGCCTTCTTTAACAAGCTCTCCGCCGTAGCCGATAGCAACCTCAATTTGGAATGGATTGCCTCTGTAGACAGCCGGCGATCTTGTGATAGCATGAGCAAACTCCAAGTCATATTCAGCCTCCAGGCTTTTTTTGAGAACATCTGCTCCAATTGGAGAAAGGCAGTCGCTGGAAGGAGACATGATTTTTGTTGACTGCATTGCTTTTATCAGCTGAGTTGTCTGCTCCAATGTCAAAAGTTTGGGCAGTATTTTTCCATCAAGTTTGGCTGCTTTCAAAATTTCTTCAGCTGCGCCTGCGCCAACCTTGTCGAATTCTGTTGTTAAGAATGATTTTAGCGCCCGGGCTTTTGTTTCCTTAATCATTCTTTCGAGAATTCCAAGCTCTACACCGTATGGATGAGGCTTTATGCTCTTCGCCTTTTTTGGAAGTTGCTTGACAACGCGGGGAAATTCAAGCTTTTGCCCTTCAGGCCCTATGTAAATAAAATTGGAATGAGGATTGACAACAGCTGTTTCTTTAAGATATTCCAAAACAGAAGCCCGTTTCTCCATGTATTTGGCTTCTATCTCAATTTCAATCCTGGTGCCGTGGTCTTTTTCCCACTCTACTATTTCTTCGCCTGTAATCTCCGGCTCATTTTTTGCAATATTTATTTTAATTAAGAATTTATGAGCTGGATGTTTTGGCCCTATCTTGCTTACAATAATTGCAGGCTTGCCTGTTGTCAGCTGGGCATAAAGCACAGCAGCGCTGATGCCAATTCCCTGCTGACCCCTTCCCTGCTTGCCTCCATATGTCTGGAATTTAGAGCCGTAGAGAAGCTTGCCGAAGATAGGCCCGATTTGCTGCTTGACAATTCCAGGGCCGTTATCTTCTACAACTACTTTGAATGTTGTTGGGGTCAATTCTTTAACTTGAACAAAAATTTCAGGAAGTATATCCGCATCTTCGCATGCATCTAGAGAATTATCAACTGCTTCTTTTACGCTTGTAAGAAGCGCTTTAGTAGGATTATCAAAACCCAGCAAATGACGATTTTTTTCAAAGAACTCTGCTACTGATATTGCTCTCTGTGCCTTTGCAAGTTCTTCTGCTATTTCTACCTTTGCCATTTTTTTTCCCCAGCTAAAAAGCTGTATGCTGTTTTGTGCTGGGCTCCTTTCAGTAACATTTCTACAGCATGCCGCGCCTTCTGCACATCCTCAGTTTTGCCGATGATTCCTATTGTCTTGCCGTAAATTGATACATCGGTATTTGTAAAGCGCTGAATAATTTCTTTTGTTTTCCCTTGCGTCCCAATCACTCGTCCTTTTAATCGCTGTATCTCTTTTTTTGATTTTTTTCCGAGATCTTGAAAGTTAATTAGTTCGTAACTGTTTTCTTCTTTAAAAAGTTTCTGTGCAATTTTAGGATTAAAGCCCCGTCCTATTGCTTCCACAACTTGCCGCGCAACATAAAGCTCAAATGCGTCTGTAGCTGTGATTTTAACAATATTTTCTTGGGACTCTATGTGCAATTTTATATGCCCCTTTTCTTCAATTTCTTTTTTGTTA
>CAYGVN010000033.1:0-8358 GCA_964353445.1 Candidatus Woesearchaeota archaeon | reverse complement strand
TAACTCAGCTTTCCCCTTCAGCTTTCTTCTAATACTCTGAAGCTGTTTCGTTGGAAGTCTTTCGAGATTAACTACAGCTAGCGTAGAGAATTTTTGCGCGAGTTTCTTAATTTCCTCTACTTCCTTTTTCTTCCACTCGGCTACAGCTCTTTTCTCACTTCTCTTTTTCATCTTCAGATACCTTCACAGGTGCGCCCATAGTTGTTTTAATCAGAACGGCATTGATGTTATGAATTCCCTTTGGCAGGACTGCCTTAATTCTTTCCAGGACTGCAAGTGCATTTTCAGTCAGCGCAGCATCTTCCATATTCTCCGAGCCGACTGCACAAAGTATTACAGGAGATTTTTTAATTGCAACTTTAATTGTTTTTTTAAGGCCCTCAACAAGAGGAGTAAGATTTATTTTTGGAGGCACAATTTGCCCCGCCTTCGGATTAGGCATTTTGCCTACTGGCCCAAGGAAACGGCCGAAAGTCTTGGCAACGTCAGGCATTATATTTGCCTGCGCAATGAAAAAATTGCACTGCCTTGCTAATTTTTTGCAGTTTCTTGGAGAAGTCCATTTTGGAAAATCATCTGAAAGTACAACAACATCGCATATTTTATCTGCCTGGTCTTTTAGTTCAGCCCCGACAAATGCACACACTCTTGCCGGCTTGCCTCTTCCATGAGGCAGCTTGATATATTCCTCAATTTTAGCTTCGTCCTTTGCGACATCAATCTCCTTTAAATTTATAATTAAGTCTATTGTCTGATTAAATTTTCTTTTCTTTTCAGTTGCTTTTGCAGCTTTGATGGCAGCTGCAAGTTTATCTTTTTTTACTTCCATTTTCCTAGCGAACGACAGAATTTAGTATCGTTCAACGAACTCCTGCCGAAGCAGTAAGATTAATCTAAAAAGCATTTCTTTTTAAGTTTTTTGGCAGATGTTTTTCTGTTGAAAATCTCAGTTTTGTCCCACATTAATTTGGAGACAAAACTGCTTGGTTAATTTAGTGCCCCACTTGAAAAGGCACTAAATCAACAGATTTTCAACAAAATTAGCAGATATCTTTATATTTATCCATAAGCTAAAAGACAGCATGCTTACAGCCGCTGATGTAATGTCTAAGGACTTTATAAAAGTTGGACCAGAAGATAGTTTAGCTCATGCAATTGGTCTGATGAAGCTCAATGATGAGCGCGCTGCAGCTGTTTTTGATGGGCAGGAATATTTGGGTATAATCGCCCGCAGAGCAGGCGGACATCATCTATTATTCAGGGCAAAATTAGACCCTACAACAGCTAAAGTAAAACTTTTTGTAAAATATCCCCCGGTAGCTTCTCCAGAAACAGATGTGATAACCTTGGCGGAGATGATGTATAGTTCTTATCCTTGTGCAATTCCAGTTAAGAAAGGCAAAAAAATACTCGGTTTTGTCCGCGCAAGAGATTTTATATTTAGAATAAAAGAATTTCCAGAGCTAGCCAGACTTAAAGTTGGAGAAATTATGACTCCAAACCCTGTTTGCTTTAAACACGATGAAAGATTAGGCGATGCCTTGTCTATAATGAGAGAAAAAAACATTGGTAGGGTACCTGTTGTTGACAAAAACGGCAATGTCATATCTGTGCTGTCCTTTACAGATATTATTGAAAAGGAAATTCTAAACCCTAAAGAAAAAATGAGAGGGCAGGAAAAAGCATCAGCAGAAACAAAGGGTTCAAGAGGCTGGACACCTGATAAACTCTTTCTTTTGGATACAAATATAGGGGATGCAGCAAGCAGTATTGCAATTACAATATCTCCAAATGCAAAATTGAGGAAAGCAGTTGAGCAGATGTATGAATATAAATTATCAGACTTGATTGTAACTGAAGAGCAAAAACCAGTTGGTATAATTACAACACGGGATTTGCTTGCAGCTTTTCTCAGGCTGAAGGCTCCTGAATATTGGGGGCTTAGATACTACGGGCTCAATCACCTGAAGCCTCTTCAGGCCAAAGGAGTGAAAGAGCGTGTAGAAGAAACTTTTGAGAAAATCCATAGAGCATATTTCAAAGATGTAATTTATTTTTTAGTTCACATAACGCCTTATGAAGAAGAAAGCAGGAGCAAGATAAAATGGTCCATCCATCTGAGGCTTGCAACGCCTTCTCTTGTCTTTACAACAGAGTATGCTCACTTTGAACTTATGACAGCGCTCAGCTGGGCCCTTAAAGACATGGAAAGAAAACTGCAGGAATTCAAAGTCAAAACAAGAGAGCGAAGGCAGGATGCAAAAAAAGGCAGGCGGGCAGCATTCGAGCACCTCGTGCGCAGGGAAGAAATTGACAGCGGAAGAGGAGTTCCAGCTTTTTCAAAGCTGATAAAAAGGTAATTAAGATGGGAAAGTGGCTGATAATTATAATTTTAATTCTGATTATAGCAGGTCTTTGGTTCTTTCCACAGATTACAAAGTCCCTAGTCGCAGGCGCAGTTGGCACTGCCAAATCAATAACAGGCTATGTTGTCGGGCTAGTAAAGTAAAGCAGCTAACCGCCTGCAGATGTGTATTTCTTGATTGCAAGCTTCCACAGCACAAGAGCAGCTGCAAAAAATCCAAGCGCAGTTGCAGCCAAATACAAAAGAGCTATTGTCTGCATCCTTCCCAATATTGCAGATGCTGGATAAAATGCAGCCAAGCCAACTGGAAACACAAATGTCAAAAACATAATGCCGGTTACGCCATATATTGTAAGAGGATTTTTACCGACGCCAACAATTTCATAGAATATATCAAGCAAAGCATATGATTTTACAACTAAAAATCCAAGCGCAGCAATTAAAATATCAATAGAATACATGAAAATCACAGCTAGAGCCAGCAAAAATACGAAACTTAACAAATTGATTAAATTAAACAGCCAGCCAATCTTCAGTAAAGAATATATTATTACAAATCCGCCGACAAGTACACCAGCTGCATCATCCAGCTTAATAGCAGTTACAGAGGCAAATGCCAAAGGGCTTACGGGCTTGACTAAATTAACATCGTACTCTCCTTCCCTTACTTTTTCAATTGTATCTTCAGCCAGACCTCCAAAAAGAAGAGCGGACAGCCTGCTTACAAAAATGAAAATCCCATTCAGCAGGAGAAATTCTTCAAAGCTCCAGCCGGGAATGCCAGATGATACAGAATAAATAATCAAAGCTGCTATTGGGCCCATTATTCCAAAAATAACCATTGCAATTGCTTTTAAGAAAAAATTAAATCTAAAAGTCATAGCGCTAGAAAACTTCAGCTTCACCCAACCTTTCCAAATTCTAAGCAAGCTCATACACCTACTCCTGAAAATCTTAACATTGCTCTTTTCCAAAGCATTTGTATTATAGCATAAAGTGCAATTACCCAAATACATTGTATTAGTATTATTCTAATAGCTTCAGCCAAAGCAAATTTGCCTAAAAAAATCTGTACAGGCATATACAACATATATTGAAATGGTAAAAATGCAAACATTTTTTGCACAAGCTCTGGAAAAAAAGCAAGAGGAAGCACTCCGCCTCCAAAAAGCCAGAAGATGCCATTTTTGATCATTCTGATTCCAGAATATTTCTTGAGCCAGAATGCGCTCATTCCAAGCAAAAAAGAAAGAGAATAAAATAAAAATATGGATATAGTCAAAGAAATTATAAATAAAGCAAAGAAAGTATAATTTATTATTTTTAATCCAAAAAAGAATATACCAATAGCAGTCATTATTGAAACATTTACAGGCACAAAGAATAATATGTTTCCGAATCTCTGAAACAGGCGATTAAAAAATACTTCAATAGGCCTTACTAAAGCAACAATCAAATCTCCATTATATACCCTGTCAGCAAGCCAGCTGTCGGAGTTTTCCCATATGATTAGTGATACTATTTCAACTAAAACAAAATATACCATTAACTCTGGAAAAGTAAATCCTCTGATTAACCCTTGCCCAGTATATGAATAAATTGCTCTCCAGAGAAAATAATATACTGCCAGCATGATTGGAGTGGTTATAGTCCAGAGCAAGAGTTCAAATTTATATGCAAACATACTCTTAAAACTCATTTTACTGTAAGCAAAATAGCTCATTTTCTGTAAATCTCTTTAATTACTTCCTCGATATCAGGATTAGAAATTGTTAGGTCAGCAATTTTGAATTTCTTGAGCAGGTAAGCTGTGAGATTTGGTATGCTTTGTTCTTTGAGGTCAACTTCCAATTTGAATTCATAATCTGAAATGCGCTCTGCCTTGCAGCCAACTAATTTCGGAGGAGAAGCCATTTCTGCAAGTTTTATGTGAAGAAGTTTCTTTTTGATATACTTCTCTTTTATCTTGGACAGCAAGCCGTCATAGACAATTTTACCATGGTTTATTATAGCAATTCTCTTGCACAGCTTTTCGATATCAGACATATCGTGCGTTGTTATGATAAAAGTGATTTTTTGCTCCTTGTTCACTTTTTTAATAAATTCATGAACTTTCTCTTTTGAAACAATATCAATTCCAACAGTCGGCTCATCAAGGAATACGATTTTAGGATTGTGAAGAAGAGCAGCTATCAGCTCGCACTTCATTCTCTCCCCAAGAGATAAATTTCTTACAGGTATTTTTGAAACGCTTTCTACTTCAAGAAGTTTTATGAATTCAGCCATCCTCTTGCCGAATTCCTTGGAAGGAATTTCATACAGCTCTTTTATCAAATAAAATGTGTCAACAGCTGGTAGGTCCCACCAGAGCTGGGATTTTCTAGGTCCAAAGACAACTCCAATATTTTTAACATACTTTATTCTCTCCAGCCATGGATTGAAGCCCATGCAGTTCACTTCGCCTGCATCAGGATAAAGAACACCACAGAGAATTTTGATTAAAGTAGATTTTCCAGCTCCATTCGGCCCTATTAAGCCTAAAATTTCACCTTCCTGAATTTTTAAATTAACTCCGTCGATTGCTTTTTTAATTTTATACTGCCTGAGCACGACTGATTTTACAGCTTCAAGAACACCTGCTTCCCTCTCATAAGTCTTAAAGCTCTTTTTCAGATTTTTAACTGAAATAATAGGCGCGGCCATGCTAAAGAAGAAAAATTAGTTATTTTTAAAGTGTTATGGTCGCGCTCGAGCAAGACACAAGCTGAACAAAGTTCAGCTGTGCCCAGAAAAAGCAAGGCTTTTTCTTGGTTTTCAAAAATTTTATATAGCTAGTTTGATAGTCTTTTGCTTGATAATAGATGAATTGTAAAAAATGCGGCTCAGAAGATGTAATATGCATGAAGCTCGATGAAAAAACAGCAACCGCACTTTCTACACTTGGGCTCAGCCCTTCTCTGCACCATTTCGACCAGTATCAATGCTGCAGCTGCGGACATGTCTTTCAAGTTAGAGAGTAAAACTTTGGCAAAGACCCAAAAGAATGCAACTTAGGGGGCTTAAATAGGATATATTTTAGCATCTGGAAGAACGTAACTTGCAGGTTCTGTTCTATACGCTTTGGTTGAACCTATATTTATAATTTCTTTATCTTCTAATTTAAATATTTTATTAATTCTTGGCTCATGGCTGCGTACAATTCTATCCAAATTATTTTCTTTCATAAATTCTGATGTATCTTTATTGCTTATAATAAAAATTCCATAACCTCTTTCATTACGTCCGGGTTCATGACCTGTTAATTCAGGATCATTCCATATAATCTGATATTCTGCAGGAGTTTTTCTATCATGTGCTGGTATAGCATCAAAATATTTTTCTGATAATTTTTCATCTATTTTTCTCTGTTTATTTTCAGTACTATTTACTTTTTCCCACTCAGAAACTTTCCAATATTCCTTTTCGAGAGGAATAAAACCATGAATTGCCAGTAATTTATACCGTGGATTGATATACGCAATCGGAGCTTCTTGAAATGTTCTTACATACGCATTTTCAATTTCCTCAGCTTTTTTTAATCCAAATTTATTTTCTAATCTATCTTTCCAATCCCTCGGGGAAACTTCAGAGCATGCATCATGATTTCCAGCCAATAAAACAAGATTGTTGGCTTTTAACTTTAATTTGGCAATTTCTTGAGAAACTTCGGTGTCCTGTACGCCTCTATCAACATAATCTCCAAGACATACTATTTTGTCATATTCATTAAGATTTTCTTTAATGGTATCAATTGTATCTAAGTCTCCATGAATATCTCCAATAAATAAAATATCTTTAGAATTATCTTCAATTACAGCAGGCTCTAATTTGAATTTTTCTTTGAGTTCTCCGAATAGGTTTATCATTTCCATTATAATTTACTTCAGAGTAATTCTTTTTTAAAGCTTTCTATAAACTCAAGCTCCAAGTCAGCGCATCAGCTGTTTTATTTGTGCCATCAGCGAAAGTTACCTGCCAGTAAGGTAGCCAGCCCTGCCTCTGGTTTGTGATTTCAATCCCGAGCTCTTTCAAGAAATCCAAAATCTCGTTCTGGCTGATTTTTATGCCAAGCTTTTGGCCCGGCAGGTCCATATAATCTGCCTTTTCCAGAAAATTAAGCTTTGACAAGTCCAGGAAAGCTTTCATGTTGTCAGGAAGTTCAACTTCTTTTCCGCTTGCCCTTAGAAATCCACTTTTAATCAAAGAATCAACAACACCATTTGATTCTCCGAAATTCAGGCCTGTCTTGAGCATCAGCTCAGCTACTGTGCTTCTGCCTGCAATTGCAGCTGCACCGAGAACTTTCTTCTGCATCGGAGAGAGCCGTGTAAGGTTTATAGGAATTTTAATGCCTGATAATTTTTCTCCAACGTGAAGAAGCCTGGATTCAACCAAGTCAAAAACAAGATAAATATTCTTTTTGTTGCTCAAGCCGTTGATGCAGAGAACAGGCGACAGAACAAGTTTTGCTTCCTTAATTTCCTTTTCCTCCAGCAGCATCAAATCTTTTTTTAATATTCTTGGCTTGAATGCATAGCTCATCTGCTCTGTGCTTTGCTCAAAAGCCTGCGACAGATCATCATCTTCTGATTCAAAAACAATTTTTTCAGCTCTTCCGCCGTGGGAAGACCTTCTGACTCTTATATCAACAAAAGTCGGATAGTCTGCAGCGCCGATAACAAGAGCTTTTCCTATAGGCAGAGCGCGGATTTCATTTTCAGTTTCTCCGCGCACGCCTTCAAAAGACAGTGATATCGCTTTCAAGTCATTTGGGTTTGTAACCTGGAAAACAATCTGGGAAGTGCACTGTGAAAGAACATTTTTGTCGATGCGTGCAGGCCTTTGGCTTACGACGCAGAGCCCGAGCCCGAATTTTCTGCCCTCTGATGCAAGAGCGCGGATGATTTTTGAAGAGCGAGCTTCTCCAAATCCCCTTTCAGGGCAGAATATATGTGCTTCTTCTATAACTAAAAAGAAAGGAGGTATGTTGCCAAGCTTTCTCTGCTCAAAAAGTTTTATTGCAAGCGATGACACAGCAATTTCCTGAAGCTCAGGCGAAGCTCCTTTTAGATTGATGATAGTCAGCTGGCCTGGCTTCAGCAGTTCTTCAATCGGAGTTGAGTCCAAAGTGAACAATTCTGTTTTCTGCAGGCTTTCAATTGCTGAAATTAATCCCCACTTTGCATTTGTTTCAGTTAGATTTACATAGCTGACTATATCCTCAAAATCAAATTTTGCAGAAGTATCTTTCAGCTCGTTAATTGCAGAATAAAGAAGACCTTTCTGGGCATTGCTCAGCTTGAACGGGACAGATTCTACAAGCTCAAAAGCAGAGTTTGGAATAGGAAGTTTCAATTGTGCTGCATCTGGATTGACTTGAACATTTAGTGCAAACTCTTTTACGTGCTCTTTGTAGCCTTTGGCCTGGATGCCATAAAGCTGAAAATATTTTGCATCTTCTGCATGCTTGTTTTCAAATTTAATGGAAGAATATTCGCCGTGCGGGTCGATTATTATTATAGGAAATCCTTTGTCCATTAATTCTTCTAGCAGAACAGCTGCAGCATATGACTTGCCTGCTCCTGATTTTGCAATAATTGCAAGATGTTTTGTAAGAAGTTTTTCAGGGTCTATGTAGCTTTTGATGCTCGGCTTGCCTTCGAGAAGACCGATATATAGCCCTCCTTTTATCAGGCCGAGAGATTTTTCAATCAAGCTGTCTTCAGCAATGTAAACATCAGCTCCTGGGTCAAGCGGTGTTCTCGGCTGGCGCAAAAAGCCTCTTTCAGCTCGGTATCCAATTATCACGCAATCAGCAGAGGTTGTTGAGTCCTGGCGCTCCACTTCTATAACCTGGCCTAGCACATCGCCTACTTCAGGATGCACAGCTTTGATATAATCCCATTTCTTGACTTCTGCGCTGGCTGCAAATTTAAATCCAGATGTTGAAGTCC